>CAIXZV010000099.1 GCA_903924005.1 uncultured Chloroflexota bacterium
GGACTGTATGCCCAGACCACGGACGATAACAACACCGCAACACTCCCAGAGATCATGCTGCACAGGACCATCCAACTCGGTGCAGCCGTCACCTGGGACCACCACTGCAACAGCTCAGACTCCGGATGCAACACAAGCGGCCCTGGGTTCAGTTGCGACGCCCGCGTTTGCATCTCGCACGAAACCGGGCATGCCGAGGGTCTGGGCCATTGTGGCTTTGATTTTGGCGTAATGTGTCAGGTAAGCAGCACAGCGCACGGGACCGCGTTCTGGCATCCGCAGCCACAGGAAGTCCTTGGTCTGCAAACCGTGTATCCCTAGTTACCGCTTGGTGAGTGGCAACATGACGTATGTTCGAGCGGCCGCGTGGGTGGTCGGCTGTGCCCTCGCACTTGGCGCATTGACTGGTTGCACACGACCTGCCGCGATGGAGAGCCCGGCAGATTCGTCGTACGGACATGCGGCACCAAGTGAGCCGACGGCGCTTGTGACCCCGTTGGCGGGGTCCTCTGGTTGCCTAAGCAGGAGCGTGGCTACGAACTCGGTCGCGCCCACGATGTCTAACCTCGTGTCGATAGCGACCGGCATCATGATCGCAACTTTCGAGGGGTCCGGCTCCGCGCAATGGAACACGCCAACTGGTAACCGGCCGGCCGCCGAGGCGAATCTGGCCGTGTGGATCTTCACGCCGGTGAAGATGGCCCCGCAGACCGTGCTCCGGAGTAGCGTGGGAACAACGGCATCCCATCGAATTAAGGGTGGGACCATAGGCTGTGACACCGACACCTACGACGACACGCCAAAATTGTCCGTCGGCGCCACATATGCGGTATTCGCAGTTCCCGAGTGGGACAAGAGTGCGGCCTCGGCAGACCCGTGGATCTTGTGGGCATGGCTGGTTGAGCCCGACGGGACCTTGCAGACTCCCCTCGATGGGAGTGTGACCATCGACCAGCTCTCGCAGGCGGTCACGCAACTGCCTGTGGCCACTTCCGGGTCCAGCAAGTAGCAACGTCGAGACCAATCGAGGGCGATGTGAGGCGCTTTAGGCGTGTGGCTGGCGTCAACAGTGTGACAGGCTGATTCAGGGCACGTCCTGAGCAATCGCTCGGCATCCTCACATTGGACACACCGACCCAACGGGCGAGCTGGCCCTGGCGGGACAAGAGTCACCTTCACTCATGCGGCGCTCAGTGCCAGCCGCCCCCCGTTGCGGGCCTACCCCCGCAGGACGATGTTCACCAGCTTGCCGCCGCCGACGACGATCACCTTGGCGATCTGCGCGCCGCCGATGGCCGCAACCACCTTGTCGCGCGACCGGACGATCTGCTCCAGCTCAATCTCGCTGATCCCGGCCGGGAGCGTGATCTTGTCGAGGAGCTTGCTAGGCGGTCGGGACGTGGCGGCTGGAATCGCGAGCAAGCGTCACGGCCGAAATCAGCGCACCCGTGGCGAGTGCGACCACCGCAATGGCCACGTACGCGCCTAAGTCGGGCCCGACACAGCCGTCGGTGCTCGAGGAGAGGGCAGCGCATCGGCTGCCCCCGTATAGCAATGCGATGGCCCAGCCCACGCCCGCGCCCGTAAGCTCGCCGCCAAACCGGACGCCTCGACGGCCAACAGCCAAGCCGAGGAGCACGACTGGAATCGCGGCAACCATGCCAAGGCTCCCGAACGCCAGTGGCGCAACCCCAACGACCGCGCCGAGCAACGCTCCGAGTAGCCAGTCCGCCGAGGCGCTCCGTGTCACCTTGGCGCCGGATTTCGCGCTCACTCCAGCCTACGTCACCTTCCGCACCTGATAGTGCATCCAGAGAGGTGCGCACTCGTCCACGCTGTCGGTCGAGCGGGTGCCAGCAACCGACCCATCTGCGAAGCCATACGCACTCACGTAGTAATAGTAGGTGTGTACTGTCGGGAGGGGCCAGCAGAAGGCCGCGTTCCTGAAGTGAGAGACCGTCGTGCCTCGGTAGTAGGAGCAACTCTCATATTCGCTCCCGCTATACGACACGATTTCCCAGCCCGTGCCATACGCCCAGTACCACTCGCCACTTGTGGATCCAGCCCCGTTACAGCCGCCGGAGAATGACCAAGAGATGTTGGTCCTGTCCTGATTAACCTTGATGCCGATGACATCCTCCCACCACGTCCAGTTGTAGCCTGAAGCCGTTGATGCCGCAGCCGAAGCTGTAACGGTGGTCGGGCTACTAGCTGCGTCTGGGATCGCCCCGGCAATCCGTCCGTCGCCCGGTTGGAGCGCTTGATCTGACTCGGGCGGCACGCCCTCCTCGACCAGTTTCCTGCAATCCGTGGGGTCAAGCGCGACGTCGCGCACTTCCCAGACGGCGGCAGAATCCGGCAGGCGCACCTCCGGGTAGTCGTAGTGGCAGCGACCGGTGCCGAGTCTCTTCCCTTGGAGTACGTAGCGGCGGGAGTCCGCCAGGGTTGGCAAGCTTGTCTTCTGGAAGATGAATCCGTCGCCCACAGGCACGGCGGCGAGGGCGGCGCCAGGTACCGCGGCGATGATCGCGATGGCGGATAGCACGCTGCAGACGACACGCCGCCGACCGGGATCGTGATAGCGAATCACTCTGCGAACCCCACCTTCCTGCAGATCGCCTCGCGGCGCGACGTGCGGGCTGCCATATCCCAACCCGATAGCCAGAGCCTAGGTGCGCTGTCAAGTCGCTGAAAGACGACGGGTGACGCGAATCCCAGCCTTCGCGCGCATCGATCGGATTGGGCTGGCCGCCCAGCGATGCCCCACGGGCGCCGTTGCGCCATGCCGTCGTTCTCGCGACGCCTGGGTGGGCACCGGTCGCCGGATCGCACCTCTGAGTTATCCGAAAGTCGAGCTGAAGCAAGAACCCTAGCACCGACCCTGCGCGGGCTACCCCCGCAGGACGATGTTCACAAGCTTGCCGCCGCCCACCACGATGAGCTTGGCGATCTCGGCCCCGCCGATGGCCGCAACAACCTTGTCGCGCGACCGGACAATCTGCTCCAGCTCAATCTCGCTGATGCCCGCAGGCACCGTGATCTTGTCGCGCAGCTTGCCGTTGATCTGGATGGGGACGTCGCGGGTTGCCTCAACCACGGCCGTCTCGTCCACGCGCGGCCACTGGGCCGTGTGGATGGACGTCCAGGTCTCACCGCGGGTCTCGGCCAGACGTGACCACAGCTCCTCCGTGATGTGCGGCGCGGCTGGCGCCAGCATCAGGAGCAGCATCCGGATGGCCTCGTCCCACTCGGGCAGCCCCGCCACCTCGGTCCCGCGGTAGCGGGCCAGCGTGTTGGACAGCTCCATGAGCTTGGCGACCATCGTGTTCCAGCGGAACCCGTCGTAATCGACTGAGACGTCGCGCAGCGTGCGGTGCGCGGCGGCGCGGATGTGGTCGCGCGCAATCGCATCGGTTTCGCCCGCCGGCAGCTGTCCTGAGAGTGGGTCCGCGGGCTCGCGCCCGTGCGGGTCCAGCGTCAGCGTCCAGACGCGGCCCAGGAACTTGGCCACGCCGCCGATGCCGGTGGGGCTCCACGGACCGCCCTGGTCCCACGGGCCCATGAACATCAGGAACAGCCGAACCGCGTCCGCGCCATAGCGCGAGACCAGCTCGTCCGGGTCCTGCACGTTGCCGCGGGACTTGGACATGCGCTCGCCGTCCGCGCCCAGGATCTGCCCCTGGTTGAACAGCTTGGTGAACGGCTCGTTCTCGTGGACCAGCCCCAGATCGCGCATCGCCTTGGTGAAGAACCGGCTGTACAGCAGGTGCATCACCGCGTGCTCCGCGCCGCCGGTGTACTGGTTGACGGGCGTCCAGCGGCGGACCAGCTCGGTGTCCACTGGGCCGTCGTTCTTGTGCGGCGAGAGGTAGCGGAACCAGTACCAGGACGAGTCGATGAACGTGTCCAGCGTGTCCGTCTCGCGCCGTGCGGGCTTGCCGCACTTGGGGCAATCCACAGCCAGAAAGGCCTCGTCGCGGGTCAGCGGGTTGTCGCCGGAGCCGCGGTAGTCAACCTCGTCCGGCAGCAGGACCGGCAGGTCCGCCTCGGGCACGCCAACAGGGCCGCAGTCCTCACAGTGGATGACCGGGATGGGCGTGCCCCAGTAGCGCTGACGGCTGATCAGCCAGTCGCGGATGCGGAACGTGACCGCCTGCTCGCCCCTGCCGTCCTCCTTCAGCCACGACACGATCTCGTGCCAGGCCTCAGCGGCCGGCCTTCCCGTGAAGTCGCCCGAGTTGACCATCACCTCGTCAAAGGTGTGCGCGGTGAACGCCTCGGTCAACTCCTCGTCCGGGTCGCCATCGCGGGGCATGACCACCTTGATGATGGGCAGGTCAAACGCCTTGGCAAACGCGAAGTCCCGCTCGTCGTGCGCCGGGACGGCCATGATGGCGCCCGTGCCGTAGCCGCCCAGGACGTAGTCCGCGATGAAGATGGGGATCCGCTCGCCGTTGACCGGGTTGATCGCGTCCGCGCCAATCGGCACGCCGGTCTTCTCGCGGTCCGTGGACAACCGGTCGATTTCGGTCTTGATGGCGGCCGCGGCCACGTAGGCCTCAACCTCAGGGCGACGATCCGGCGCGGTCAACGTCGCGACAAGCGGGTGCTCCGGTGCCAGCACCATGAACGTGGCGCCAAACAGCGTGTCCGGACGCGTGGTGAACACGCGGTTGGGCTCGCCGCCGGCGTGGTGCGGCAGATCGGCTGTCTCGAAGTCCACCTCGGCC
>CAIXZV010000100.1 GCA_903924005.1 uncultured Chloroflexota bacterium
CGTCCACGGCAATCACCGTCCGGGCCAGGCGGCGTGCCACAAGGAGCGCCATGAGGCCAACCGGGCCGCAGCCAACGATGACCGCGACGTCGCCCAGTGCAAGATCGGAGCGCACGACCGCGCCATACCCGGTGGGGAGGATGTCGCCCACAAACACGGCCGCGTCGTCCGAGACGCCGTCAGGGATGCGGCGCAGGCATCGGTCCGCTGACGGGACGCGCACGCGCTCCGCCTGGCCGCCGTCGAGGCGCGGGTAGACGCCCGAGTAGCCAAACAGCGAACGGTCCAGACACTGCGATGGCCGACCGGCCAAGCAGTGCGGGCAGCGGCCGCACGACGTGGTGCTGGTGCACACGACGCGATCGCCCACGGCCACGTTGCGGACATCGGCGCCTACGGCCTCCACCACGCCCACGTACTCGTGGCCAAGGATGGTGCCGTTCTCAAAGCCCGGCGTGTAGCCGTGGTACGGGAACAGATCGGCGCCGCAGATGGCGGTTGCCGTCACGCGGACAACGGCGTCGCCCGGCGCGGCAATCACGGGGTCGGGAACGTCCAGGACCTGGACATCGCCAACCCCAACCAGGACAACGGCCTTCATGCGTTCTGCTCCAGCTCGATCGCGTAGCCGTCAGGATCGACGACAAAGAAGCGGCAGCCGCCCCAAGGCGGGGAATAGGGATCTGCCAGGAACGTGGCCCCGGCTGCCGCGAGGTCCGCGTGCACGCCAAGCGCGTCCGCAACCTCAAGGACAAGGACCACAGCCGTAGGGCTTTGGTCTGCCGGAACCGTCATGACGCGGCCGGGAAAGTCCGGCGCGGGGTGCCCCTGCTCGGCGAGCGAGAGGCGCACCCCATTGCGGACCAGCGTGGCGTAGGCCGGATCTTCGTACAGGGCGTCCACGGTGAACCCGAGGAGGTCCCGATAGAAGGCGACGGAGCGCGCAACGTCCGTGACGGCGAGGATGGTCCCAACGCGCAGGACTGGAAACGTGCTCACGTCGCTCTCCTGTCTAGCTGCGCGTGTGGCCGCCGTCGGCCACCAGCAGCTGACCGGTGATCCAGCCCGCTTCCTCGGAGGCGAGGAAGGCAACCGCCGGAGCGATGTCGGACGCCTCGCCGCGGCGCGGGATGGCCTGCAGCATCTGGACGAAGTCAAAGGTGTTGGCGAAGGGGCCGGCGAGCACGCCTTCGGTGGCAGTGAGGCCCGGGGCCACGCCGTTCGCGGTGATTCCGTACTTGCCAAGCTCTGTGGCCAGGACGCGGGTGAAGCCGAAGATGCCGCCCTTGGACGCCGCGTAATGGGCGAGGTTGGGGGTGCCCGCGAGGATCACGTTGGAGCAGATGTTGACGATCCGGCCGTAGCCAACCTTGCGCATCTCGTCGCTGACGGCGCGGCAGGTGAGGAACGTGCCGTCGAGATTGACGGACATGATCCGGCGCCACTCGGCGAAGTCGATGTCGTCCCACTCCTTGTAGGGGACGATGGCGGCGTTGTTGACCAGGATGTCGATCTTGCCAAACTTGGCGACCGTGTCAGTGACCATGCGCGTCACGTCGTCGGGATTGGAGACGTCGACGACCAAGCTGATCGCGCCCGGGATCTCGGCGGCAGCCTTCGCGGCGCCCGCGCCGTTGATGTCTGTGACGACGACCGACGCGCCCTCGGCGGCGAGCTTGTCCGCGATCGCGCGGCCGATGCCCTGTGCGGCACCCGTGACGATGGCGACGCGACCCTGGAGCTTCATCGAGGCGACTCCTTGCGTGAAAGAAAAGGCGTCCGCGGGAGGGGAGGAGTTCCTCCCGCGGACGGTGGGGTGGTCAAGAACCAGTGGGTTAGGCGCCGTAGAACTCCGGCGCGTGCTTCCACTTGAGCCAGGGCTCCATCTCGTGCGACGGGAAGATCTCGGCGTCGTGCTGCTTGGCAACGGCCTTGATCCGCTTGAGCGCGGAGATTGAGCCAATCGGGTCGAGGTGGAAGCCGCCGATGATCATCCGGTCAAGCGTCTCGTACGTGTACGCGGCGTCGCCTGCGAAGATCATTGGCCGGCGCCCCTCGGGCTCGGCGAGCATCGAGAGGTGGCCGATGGTGTGGCCCGCCGTCTGGAACAGGCTGAGGCCCTTGGCGAGCTCCACGTCGCCCTCGAGGTACTCCACCTTCATGCCCCTGGTGTAGAAGCTGAGGTCGGAGTAGCCCAAGCGCTCGAAGGGCTCGGGCACGAGGCTCGAGCGGAGTTCCAGCTTGCTGGTCAGCAGCGTGGCATTCGTGAGAAAGCGGTTGCCGCCGACGTGGTCAAAGTGGAAGTGCGAGTTGATGACGTAGTTGATCTCCTCGGGCCGCACGCCAATCTTGGCGAGCTGCGCGGGGATGGTCTGCTCCGGCGTCTGCTCCGGCAGTTCAAACGGGAGCACCTTGTTGACGTGGTCCAGGTCATAGCCGGTGTCGTAGATGAACTTCCCTTCGGGATGGTCCACGTACACGCCGTAGACCGGGAAGCGCACAGCCGTGCCGACATCGATGTGCCAGAGCACGTCTGACCGGTCGATGACCAACGACCCGAGGTCGAGGAGGTAGATCTTCACGCGGGGACCTCCAAGTGGCGGGTGGGAGAGGTGCTGGGCCTAGCCGAGTGCCTTGCGGACCGCGACAAGCTTCCCGGCGCGCCACGCGCGCAGCTGGCCGATCTGCTCGTCGGTGTAGTCGAAGATGCCGCCCTTGGTCTTGAGGCCGAGGCGGCCCTGACCGGTGAGGCCCTGGATCGTTGACGAGACGCCCGCCTCGTTGGAGAGGGTCTGGTTGAGGTAGCTGGCCACCATCGTGTAGATGTCGAGGCCGGCCATGTCGAGCAGCTCCATGGGGGGGATAACCGCAAGCTTGTAGCCGATGCCCCACTTGACGTTGAGGTCCAGCGCCTCGCGGTCCACCACGCCCTCGTCAACGAGCGCAAGGCACTCGCGCATGATGGCGTACAGGATCCGGTTCTCGACGAAGCCCGGGACCTCCTTCTTGAGCAGGCAGGCGAAGTAGCCCACTTCCTCAACAAACTTGGTGGCGGCGTCGACGGTGGCCTGGGAGGTCTTCTCGCCCGGGACGATCTCGATCATCGGGATCAGGTGCGGCGGGTTGGACCAGTGCGTGACGATGACGCGCTCAGGATGAGCGAGGTTCGCTGCGATCTTGGTGGCCGGGATGCCGGAGGTGTTTGAGGCAATGATGACCTCGGGGCCAACAAGCTTCTCGTACTCGGCGTAGACCGTCTGCTTGAGCTCAAGCTTCTCGGGGATGGCCTCAATGACGAAGTCCACGCCGCTGAGGGCATCGGCCATGTCGGTGCAGAAGCGAACGGAGCCGCCCTCGACGATGGGGGTCTCGAGGCGATCGAGCACGCCCCAGGCCATCTCGTAGCCCGCCTTGGCGCGCTCGAGTGCCTCAACGCTGGTGTCGTACATGCTGACCTGCATGCCCGCGCGTGCCGTGACGGCACCCATGCCGGGGCCCATCGTCCCGGTGCCCATGATCGCGACCTTCTTGAACGTGCTCACCGGTGCTCCTCCTCCTGTTGCTCTGATATGGCTCGCCAAACGCGTTCCGGGGTGAGTGGCAGCGCGCGGACCGGAACTCCGGCATCCGCAACTGCCGTGGCCAGCGCGCCGATGATCCCGGCAAACGCGCCCTCGCCACAGCCTTTGGACCCGAACGGCCCGGGTCCGTCGCCATTCTCGACAATCACGCACGTCGACAGGACCGGGAGGTCCGCAATCGTCGGGATGCGATAGTCAAGCAGCGTGTCGTTGAGGAGGCGGCCGTCCGCGAAGACCATCTCCTCGTAGAGGGCGTTCCCGATCCCCTGCATCGTGGCGCCCTCATCCTGGCGCTCCACGAGCTGCGGGTTGATCGCTCGCCCCACGTCCGCAACGGTGGCAGTCCGCAGCACCGTCACGCGACCGGTCCGGCGGTCCACGTGGACCTCGGCTGCGGCCATGCAGATCTCCCAGAAGACCGGACCCTCGGCATAGGAGCCGGTGCCGGCCGGATGCACGTCGGCCTCGCCCACGAGCTGGCCGCCGCTGAGCCCAAAGCGCTTGGCGATGAGCTCTGGGTAGGTCCGCCGCTCTGTGCCGCACCATGCTGCCCCATCGCGGAGCTCGATGGGGGCGCCGGGCTCCGGCCAGAACCGCTCCGCAATGGCAAGCAGATCCTTGCGGACCTCCTCGGCGGCGCGCGCAACGGCAAGGCCGGCCAGTGTTGTTGACCGGCTGGCCCCGGTGGATCGGTCATACGGGGTGAACTTGGTGTCCGTGCCCTCGCAGTGCACACGCTCTGCAGGCATGGCGAGGACCTCGCCCGCAATCTGGGCGAAGGCAGTCCGCTGTCCCTGGCCCATCTCCGTGGATCCAACCAGAACGTAGACGTCGCCGTCCGCCTCCATGCGCGCAATGGCGCTCGACACGGGGTGTGCGCCAGCCGCAAGCACGCCCACGGAGACACCGCGGCCTGTATCGGGGTCCTTCGGCCGGTCCCAGCCAAGCGCAGCCGCCACCTTCTCGATGTCGCCCACAAGGTCTGCGTCCATGGGCTTGCCGCCGTGTCGGAGCTCTTCGCCCGGGCGGAGCAGGTTCATGCGGCGGATCTCAACGGGATCGATGCCTGCGCGATGCGCGATCTCGTCAATCTGGAGGTCGCCTGCCCACTGGAGCTGCGACGCGCCAAACGCACGGTAGGAGCCCGACGGCGCAGTGTGTGTGTAGACGCAGTAGGCGTCAACGTGGACGCCCTCCCAGCGGTAGGGACCCGGTGCGGAGTCAGCGCCTGTCGCGGTCACCCGCGGGCCGTTGTCGGCGTAGGCGCCGGTGTCAAACCAGACCTTGACGTCGCGGCCGATGAGCTTGCCGTCATTGCTGGCCGCGGTGCGCATCGTGATCTTGGCGCCGCTCCGGCGGGTGGTGGCCATCGCCTCGTCCACGCGATTGGAGATGCGGACAGGGCGGCGTGCCTTGCGGGCGAGCGCAACCGTGATGGGCTCCATCTTGGTGTACGACTTGCTGCCGAAGCCGCCGCCCAGATAGGGGACGATGATCCGAACGCCCCCCAGGGGCTGGCCAAACAGCGCAGCGATCTCCGCCCGGACCAGGAACGGGTGCTGGCAGGTGGCCCACAGCGTGATGCCGCGGCTGTCCACCTGCGCGATGACCGTGTGGGTCTCCATCGCGTACTGGTAGATGCCGGGGAACTCGTATGTTCCCTCAACCACGATGTCCGCCTTGGCGAACGCGGCTGCGGCATCGCCCTTGTTCAGCTCGTAGCTGTAGCAGATGTTCCCGTCCCGCTCCGGCAGCGTGCCCAGACCGTGGAACAGGCCAGGCCGGGTGGGATCGGTGTGGACGAGCGGCGCGTCAGGCGCAAGCGCCTCATCCACGGTCCCAACCAGCGGGAGCTCGTCGTACTCAACGTAGATCGCCCTGACCGCGGCCTCGGCTGTGGCCTCGTCCACCGCGGCGACGGCCGCCACCGGCTCGCCCACAAAGCGCACGACCCCTGCCGCCACGATTGGGCGGTCCTTGATGGCGTGGCCCCAGAACTGGTCCTGGTCCGCAAAGTCGTCGGCAGTCAGGACGCACACGACGCCGGGCATCGCCAACGCCTCGGACACGTCGATGGACACGATGCGCGCGTGCGCCACCGGGCTGCGCAGCACCTTCCCGTGGAGCATCCCCGGCACAACCATGTCGCCCACGTACTGCGCCTCGCCGCGGAGCTTCTCGCCCGCGTCAACGCGCCGCATCGATCGGCCAACCTGCCCGTTCTCGGTAGCCGTGTCCGTCGGGGGGGGCGCAACCGTCATGCCGGTTCTCCAATCCCAGCAAGATCGCCCACCGCGGCCAGAATGGCGCGGTAGCCGGTACAGCGGCACAGGTTCCCCGACAGCCCTTCGCGGATGGACGCCTCGTCG
The DNA here is from genome assembly GCA_903924005.1 of uncultured Chloroflexota bacterium. Lineage (GTDB taxonomy): Bacteria > Chloroflexota > Limnocylindria > Limnocylindrales > CSP1-4 > CAIXZV01. The sequence continues at coordinate 5,951 of CAIXZV010000100.1, forward strand.
GTGAACGCACCGTCCTCAAGCAGCGCATGGATTGTGAGGACCATCCCGGTGGTGCAGAAGCCGCACTGGACAGCGGCATGGCGCTCAAACGCATCCGCGATCCGCGTAAAGGCGGGCTGCTCGCGGAAGCCCTCAACGGTGAGGACCTCGTGGCCATCGGTCTCGACGGCCAGAAGCGTGCAGGAGCTGACCGGTGAGCCGTCCACCAGGACCGTGCACGCGCCGCAGACCTGGACATCGCACGAGCGCTTTGCGCCAGTCAGTCCCAGCGTGTCCCGCAGGACATCCAGCAGCAGCTCGCGTGGTTCGACGTCCAGCGCGGTGGGGGTGCCGTTGAGCGTGAGCGCAACCCGCATCAGGCCGCGTCTCCGCTGGCGCCGCGCTCCCCGAGCGTCCGCACCCAGGCCGCCCAGTACTCGGCCAAGAAGCCTTCTTGGTACTTCTGCGGGAGCAGGTCTCGTGCGGCCTGGTTTGAGATGGGCCGGGGGTTGCCCAGCGACCCAACCGTGGCCTGGAACCGGATTGCCCGCTCAAGGGTGACCGCGGTCAGCACGGCCCACGGGACGTCGTTGCCGGCGATGACCACGCCATGGTTGCGCAGCAGTGCGGCTCGTCGCATGCCCAGCGCCTCTGCCACCATGCGCCCGTGCTGGGGCTCGGTGATGAGCGCGGGGCCGTCGTCGTAGATGCCCAGCCCGTCGGCGAACAACACCGCGTCGTGCGTCAGCATCAGCAGTTCTGCGTCGCTTGCGCCAAGCGCCGTGCCGAAGATCGGATGGCCGTGGATCACGCACCCAACCTCGGGTCGGACGCGGTAGATCTCGGTGTGCATCACAGACTCGAGGTGGTACTCGTGGCGACGGAGCGCCCCGGCATCCTCGATGTCGAGGGCGATGACATCCTCAGGGGTCACCTCGCCCAAGGCCGGACCCTTGCGCTTGATCCAGACCGTGCGATCGCCCGGGTTGCGTGCGCTGACGTGGCCAAGGGTGAGGTCGGTGTAGCCCTCCGACGCGATGATCCGGCAGGCCAGGGCCACCTGTTCGCGGAGCTGTTCAGGCGTCATTCGGTCCCCCGACCGGCCGAGGGCCGTCGATCCGTGGGTGGGTAGTCGGGGTGGGCGAAGCTGAAGACCATGGTCACAGCCACGTCTGACGTGTTGGCCACCGTGTGCCAGACGCCGGCGGGGATGAACAACGCCGAGCCCGCCGCATACGGCACGGTCTCGTCGTCGAGCTGGAGCTCGCCATGCCCGGTCAGGACATAGGCGAGCTCCTCGGTCTCGTGGGCGAGCATCGCCGTGGAGGTCCCGGGCGCAAAGCTGGAGAACCCCAGCGACGTTGTGGAGCCCACGCGCTCTCCGGTCAGGAGCACACGGCTCCAGCTGCCGCCGGGGAGCTCGATTGGCGGGACGTCCTGAAGGGGGACGACCCGCACG
>CAIXZV010000101.1 GCA_903924005.1 uncultured Chloroflexota bacterium
CCCCCGCCCTGCGCCTTGGCCAATGGGACATGGCGCTCAGTGCGCTGTCGGGGATGGAGGAGGCGGCCGAACCGGAAACGCGCGAGGTCATTGCGCAATCGAGAGCGATGCTGCTTGCGTGGCGCGGCGTTGACCCTGGGAATCTTGCGGAGCAGATGATCGCCGACTCGGAGGCCACCGAAGACCCACAACAACTCGCCAATGGGCTCGGCTCGGCGCTGGAAGCGGCGTTCATCCGCGAGGATCACAAGGCCTCGGTGTCGTTTGGCCGGCGGTACCTGGCGCTGGACAGCTCGTTCGGCGGTCCGTCAGCGTGCTTCCTGATTGGCCGCGGCGCGCTCCACGCCGGTGATGTTGGGCTTGGCGAGCAGGCGCTCGCCGCGATGCGCCCCAACGTCGGGGGCGCGCTCGATCTGGATGCGAGCCTGCTCGAGGCCGGCATCGCGGCCCACCGCGGCCACCAGGAAGCCGCGGCGACGGGCTACCGGACGGCGCTCGCCGGGTATCGGGACTTCGGTCTGCGGTTTGACTTCGCGTTGGCGGTGGTGGACATGGCGACGTTCCTTGGACCCGACCACCCGTCGGTGCGGGCCTCGACTGCGGAAGCGCGCGAGACGCTGGTCTCGCTTGGAGCCGCGCCGATTCTCGCCCGTCTCGACCGGCTGACCGCGGCCTCCTCGGACGCGCCGCGCGCCGGGCGCAGCGGGGCGGTCTTGTCATCGACGCCCGCTCCCGTCGAGCCGGCGTGACGCTGCGTCTCGGGCTCTACATCCCCACCTGGCCCGGCGCGGACCGCGTCCCGCCGCGCTGGGCGTCGATGCGCTCGCTTGCGGTGGACGCGGAGGCCCTTGGCGTTGACAGCCTGTGGGTGGCCGACGAGCTTGGCTTCTGGGAGGGCTGGACGTTCACGGCCGCGCTGGCCGCAGCGACCACGCGCGTCCAGGTTGGCCCGCTGGTCATGTGCACGCGGTACCGCAACCCGGCGCTCGTCGCGTCGATGGCGCGGGCGCTCGACGAGGTGAGCGGCGGCCGGCTGGCGCTTGGTCTGGGTCTGGGCGGGGGCGGCGCCGACGCGCGTCTGCCCGCGTTTGGCTGGGAGGCTGACGCACCGCTTGGGCGGTTTGCCGAGGCCGTTGAGCTGACGACGCGCCTCCTGCGCGAGGACGCCTTCGCGCATGCGGGCCGGTTCGTCTCGATCGACCATCCGAAGCTCGGGCCGGAGGGTCCGCAGGGACGCTCCATCCCGATCTGGGTTGCCGCCGGCAGGCCCCGCACGATGGCGGTGGCCGCGCGGTTTGCCGACGCCGTCAGCCTGTCCGAGCCGGTCACATCGCCTGCGTCGGCCGCGCCGCTCCTCGCGGGCGTGCGCTCAGCGTGCGAGGAGGCGGGCCGCGACCCTGCAACGCTTGAGGTCACGGGCGTCGTACGCATCGCGCCGTCGGCCGACGGCCGCCTGGACGCTGAACGGGTCGACACGATCTCGGGAACACCAGCCCAGATCGCCGAGGCGCTGGCAGCGCTCCACACGGCAGGCCTGTCGCACCTCACGGCCTTCATCGGGGACCCGGAGGACACGCACCTCTACTCGGCGCTGACCCCTGGGGCTCTGGAGCGGTTTGGCGCGGTGCTGGAGGCGCTCCGAACTCGCTAAGGCCCGGCGTATGCACTGCATGGGTGGCTCCAGCGCATACCTTGCGATACACGCTCCGACGAGCGCCGATCAGGCCGTCTGCGGCCCAAACTGCGGTCTGGGACGGGCCCGAACCAGGCGAAATGCCATGCACCCGGCACCTCGGTGGACCGTATCGGCCGCGTTCCCGTGCGGCAAGCCATGGGGTGCATACGCCGCGGGCGAAGGGCCGCGGGCGAAGGGCCGCGGGCGAAGGGCTAGCCCTGGGCGGCGAGCTCCGACACCGGGTGCCGCGCCGACCGGTCCACGGTTAGGCGGAACACGTCCGGGCGCCCGTAGTGCCCCGCCACGTCCAGCGTGCGGCGGGCCGCAGCGCTGAGCAAAGGATCAATGTCGGCCACCAGCACACCGTACTCGCGGCGCAATGGCCCGGCGACCAGCGCCCCGCCGGGCGCCACGATCACCGAGTCGCCCGGGTTCAGCCAGGCGTCCGGATCCGGCCAAATCTCGGAGCGATGCGGGAAGTCCGCCGGGATCTCGCGCACGTTGTGGGCGTACCCTGCGCCAAGCACCCAGCAGCGGCCCTCCGCTGCGATATGGCGCATCGTCGACACCCACGTGTCGCCGTCATCCCAGTTGGGCGCCACCCAGATGTCCACACCCTGCGCGTACAGGGAGAACCGCGCCAGCGGCATGTAGTTCTCCCAGCAGATCAGCCCGCCCAGCCGGCCAACCGGCGTGTCCAACACGTCCAGCCCAACGCCATCGCCCTGGCCCCAGACCATGCGCTCGGGGTTGGTGGGGACCAGCTTGCGATGCCGGTTGAGGATGGCGCCGTCGGGCCCAATCGTCACCATCGTGCAGTAGAGGGTGGCGCGGCTGTAGCGGCCGTCGCGCTCGTCAACCCCCACGACAACCGTCATCCCGGCAGCCGCCGCCGCCTCGCGCAGCGGATCAAGGTCGTGCCCCTCAAGGTCAATCGCCTCGGCCAGCAGACGCGCGTGGAGCTCATCGGCGATCCGCCGCTCGGGCCCCTCGGGCCGCAGACGCCAGACCCAGTCCGGGTAGCCCGGCAGGTACGCCTCCGGCAGCACCACCAGGCGGACGCCATCGGCCGCAAGCGTCTGCACGTGGCCCACGGCGGCGGCCATCGTGGCCGCGCGGTTCAGCAGGATCGGCGGCTGCTGCACAACCGCGACGCGGACGAGTGGGGACGCGGGTGCTGACATGGCGCGAGTGTAGGGCCCGGCGGCGCCTGGCCGAACCTAGAACTCTGGGAGCGGCTGCAGTTCAGGCGTCTCGGCCGCCACCGGCGCGTCGTCTTCGCGCCGGCGCGGATCAACCGGCCGCAGCAGCAGCGCGCCAAGCACAAAGAACACGGCACCGGCGGCCATCGCCGCACGCGGTCCCGGCCCACCGGGCAGGAACGTCATCAACGGCCCGCCCACGATCAGGGCCACCTGGCCGGCGGACGCGGTGGCGACGTTGCTGATCCCCATAAACCGGCCAGCCGACGCCTTCGGGATGATGTCCGTCATGAGCGCCCAGTCCACGGCGAGGAAGGAGCCAGCCGAGCCGGCAACCGCGACGATCCCGATGAGCCCCATCCACATGGCCGGCGCGACCACAAGGACGCACATGCCGAGGGCACCGATGGCGCACGCCCCGTAGATGACCGCTTTGCGTCCATACCGCTCAGCGAGGCGCGATGACGGGATGGAGACCACAAGGATCGTGATCGCAATCGAAAGGCTGGCCGCGTAACCCCACATCGCCTTCTCGGACGAGGCCAGACCCATCGAGCGGTCCATGTAGAAGACGTTCAGGTTGTAGATCATCCCAACGCCCGCGAGGATGCAGAGGCGTGACGCCACCAGCCAGAGATAGCTGTGTTCGCGGAGGATGTCCGTGCCCCACGCTTCGGCCGCGATGCTCCGCCAGGTCTTGCCGTTGCGCGGCTTTGGCTTGCGGCCCTCCTGGACCCAGAAGAGCGTGCCCATCGCCGTGGCGAACTCCAGCAGGCCCACGGCGATCGTGGGCAGCGTGAAATCGTTGCCCAGCAGGAACCCGGTGAAGCCGATGATCTGGCCGACGAGCACGCCGAGCACCGTCATGATCCCAACGAGCGCGCTCGCGACGCCCACTTGCTTGCCCGGGACAAGGTCCGGGATGTAGCCCTGGAACGGCCCCTGGGCAAAGTTGCTGCTGAACTGGAGCAAAACGAGAAACGCCACGAGGGCGACGAACATGTTTGACGTGGCGATGCCAATCAGGAACAGCACATCCAACGACGCGCCGATGAAGATGTACGGCTTGCGGCGCCCCCAGCGGCTCATCGTGTAGTCGCTGATGGAGCCGATGGTGGGCTGGACGATGATCGCGACGATGACGCCGGCCAGCTTGGCCACGCCCATCGCCAGACCCGAGTTGGCGGCGCCGACAAACCCGTCCATGCGCGCCTGGAGGATCACGCCGTCGATGGCGCCCCAGATGCTGTTGATGCCCAGCCAGTAGATCGAGAGCTGCACCAGCTGCGACATGGGCAGCGTGGCGATGGGACGACTGGCGGCTTCATCCGGGCCGGATACGGGCCGTGGCGTTGCGCTCTCCATCGCAGGTCCCTCTGCTCCGTCGCCCGATGGCGATGGCATCCACGCTACGGCCCACGTCAAGGGCCGCGTATAAGTTCAGGACGCCTTTGTCGCCCGCTCGTTACAGGGCGCCGCCGGCGCGGCGGGCGGCCGGTGCGGCAGATGCATGTCTCGGGGCAGCCGCCTGCGCATCTGGGGTCAGCCGCCTCGGCAGCAGCGGCGTGTCCCGATGAAGACCTCATCAGATGCGGCACGCGACGCGCAGGATCATGAATATCGGGCCGTCATCTCATGCTTCCGCCACCGCGGCGCACGGGATCTTGGAGTCTTCATCGGTAGACCACGCACATGCCGACGCCGCCAACAGCCAACGACCGGCGGGCTTGCGGGCGCCGCCGGTCGTCGAGTGTTCGCGGTGTACCGCCCGATGGCGGCGGGAATCAGCTTCGGGGAAGCAGCCTCCGACCGTCCACCCAGCCGGTCCAGCCGTTGACGGCCACGACGCGCACCCAGTCGCCTGCCTGCTCCGCCACCAGCAGTTCGAGGCGCGGGGCTAGCGTCACAACGGGCGGCCGAGCGGGATCAGGGTAGGCCCAGGCGGGCATGCCCTCGTCGGGGACGCGGGC
>CAIXZV010000102.1 GCA_903924005.1 uncultured Chloroflexota bacterium
AGTACGCCGAGGGCCTGCCGGGCAAGCGCTACTACGGCGGCTGCGAGTACGTGGACATCGCGGAGAACCTGGCCAAGGAGCGCGCCCTGGCGCTGTTCCCCGGCGCAGACCACGTCAACGTCCAGCCGCACTCGGGCGCCCAGGCAAACATGGCGGCCTACTTCTCGGTCATCAAGCCGGGTGATCGCGTGCTGGGCATGAACCTTGCCCACGGCGGCCACCTCACCCACGGCTCGCCCGTGAACTTCTCAGGCAAGCTCTACGAGATCCACGCGTACGGCGTGGAGCGCGCAACCGAGCGCATCGACTACGACGCCCTCGAGGCCCAGGCCCAGACCGTCCGGCCAAAACTGCTGGTGGCCGGCGCATCGGCCTATCCGCGCATCTGGGATTTCGAGCGCATGGCGGCCATCGCCCACAGCGTGGGCGCGCTGCTGTTTGTGGACATGGCCCACGTCGCAGGTCTCGTGGCGGCGGGTCTCCACCCGAGTCCCTTCCCGCACGCGGACCTTGTCACCACCACCACGCACAAGACCCTGCGCGGCCCTCGCGGCGGACTCATCTTTGCTCGCGCAGATCTGCCAGACGGCATCAACCGGGCCGACTTCCCGGCGCTGGGCAAGAACACCCTCGCGCAGGCCATCGACAAGTCTGTCTTCCCGGGAGTCCAGGGCGGCCCGCTCATGCACGTCATCGCCGCCAAGGCCGTTGCCTTCAAGCTTGCGCAGGGCGAGGAGTTCCACCGCGACCAGGCTCGCACCGTCGAGAACGCCCGCGTGCTTGCGGGCACGATGGCCGAAGCCGGCGCGCGCCTGGTCTCGGGCGGCACCGACAACCACCTTGCGCTGGTGGACGTGACGCCGTTGGGCGTGACGGGCCGCGAGGCCGAGGTGCTGCTGGACGACGTGGGCATCACGGTCAACAAGAACGCCATCCCGTTTGATGTGAACCCGCCCAACATTGCGTCTGGCATCCGCATTGGCACCCCGGCCACCACCACGCGCGGCATGGGTCCCGACGAGATGCGCAAGATTGGCAACTGGATCGTGGACGCCATCCGCGAACGCGAGGACGCCGCGGCCCACGAGCGCATCCGTCGAGAGGTTCGCGATCTGGTTGCGGACTTCCCCGTGCCAGGCCTGCCGCGCAACCGCGCCTGACAGCCAGCGCCCGGCCAGAGGTGAACCCATCCCGATGCGTCTGATCTCGAGCTTTGGCCAGGTCCTGCCGCTCCTGATTGGCGCATTCGTCGCAGCGGCGCTGCTTGCGCTGGTGATCACGCCGCTTGTGGCCCGGCTTGCCCACAGGACCGGCGCCGTGGACCAGCCAAACGAGCGACGCGTCAACAGTTCGCCGATCCCGCGCGGCGGCGGTATCGCCGTTGCCGCCTCGTTCCTGCTGGTGGCCGGCGTCCTGATCATCGCCAACGAGCGTCTGGAACTGCTGCCCGATCCGCGCGCGATCGACGCCCCCGAGTTCCTCGCCCTCATCGGCGGCGGTCTGGTGGCCACACTCCTGGGCGGTCTTGATGACGCCTTCCAGCTCCGAGCCCGCTGGCAGATGCTGGGCCAGGTTGCGCTTGCCGCGCTGGCGGTGATGGCCGGCGTGACCATCACGTATCTCAACAACCCCGTCGGCCCCGGCCTCATCTACCTCTCGGGCATGTTTGGCGTGGGCTTCACGGTCCTGTGGATCGTGGGGATGATCAACAGCATCAACTTCATCGACGGTCTTGACGGGCTCTCGTCGGGCATTGCGCTCATCGCCGCCGTGACGCTGGGGCTCATCTCCTTCACCACGGCCGTGGCGGCGCCGGTTGTGGGCGTCCTGTGCTTTGTCCTGGCAGGCTCGCTGCTGGGCTTCCTGCGCTGGAACTTCCACCCGGCAACAATCTTTATCGGCACGAGTGGCGTGGTCTTTGTGGGCTACACGCTGGCGGTGCTGTCAATCCTGGGTACCGCGAAGGTGGCCGTGGCGCTGCTGGTCCTTGGCGTGCCCATCATCGACACCTTCTGGATCATCGTGCGGCGCCTCGCCACCAAGCGCTCGCCGTTCACCCCGGACCGCGGCCACATCCATCATCGGCTGCTGGATCTGGGCCTCTCGCACAGCCAGACGGTGCTGGTGATCTACGGGATCTGCATCGTGCTGGCCGTCGCCTCGTTCGTGCTGTCGGGCACCGGCCAGGTCTACGCGTTTCTTGGCCTCGGCGTCGCGTTTGGCGTGGGGCTGTTCTTGCTCACGCGCTTTGAGAGCGGAGGCGCCCTCGAGGCTGACTCCTACACGGAGCCACCCAAAGGCTGATCTGTCGCCCTCTCGGCGGGACCCCGGACCCCGGGGCCGGATCGTACCGACGTCGGGGTCCAAGCCCGGTGGTAGCATCCGGCGTGCCCGCAGGTTAGGCGGGATCTACGAGGGATCATGCAGCACATCCTGCCGTTCAGCGTGATCGGCATCCTCCTTCTCGTCGCCGTGCTGTCGCTTGCGACGCTGGCGCGGAACCGGCGTGTGCGCCAGCGCATGGCGCCGCTGCCGCGGCTGAACGCTGCCTCCATCGCGTCGCGTATCGGCGCGTCGGTTGAGG
>CAIXZV010000103.1 GCA_903924005.1 uncultured Chloroflexota bacterium
CAGACGGGTGGACTGGTCGTCCACGAGGGAGGTGTAGTCCTTGAACGTGCTGTAGTCGCCCGTCCGGACGGCCTTCTGGAGCGTGTGGATGGTGAGCGGATTGAACAGGTGGTGCTCGCCGTCGGCGCGCCACTTGTACTGGCCGCCGGTGCCCAGCTGCCGATGGACGATGGGCCGCGACGGCGGATACGCCTCGGCCTGGCGAAGCTGGACTTCACGCGAGACGGTCTCGATGCCGATGCCGCCGATACGTGACGGGGTCCAGGTGAAGTACTCGTCCACAAAGTCGCGGTTGAGGCCAAGGGCCTCAAACACCTGCGCGCCGTGGTAGCTGTGGACCGTGGAGATGCCCATGCGGCTGATGGCCTTGATGACGCCCTTCACCACGGCCTTGCGGTAGCGCTTCTCAGCCTCCGGCGTGGGCCCGGGGATGATGCCAAGCCTTACCTGGTCGTCGATGGTCTCAAACGCCAGATATGGGTTGATGGCGGACGCGCCATAGCCAATGAGCAGACAGAAGTGGTGCGCCTCGCGCGGCTCGCCGGACTCCACGATGAGCCCCGCCCGTCCGCGGGTGCCGGCCCGGACGAGGTGGTGGTGCACGGCAGACACGGCGAGGAGCGCAGGGATGGGCGCGTCGGTCTCATCGTGGCCGCGGTCACTCAGGATGATCTGGTTGTAGCCCTCGCTGATGGCCTCGGAGGCGCACTGGCGCAGATCCTCAATGGCGCGGCGCAGACCCGCCCCGTCGTCCGCCACCTTGAACAGCATCGGCAGGGTGATCGCCCGGAAGCCATGCGAGGCGGGCGTGCCGTCCAGCGCCCGGATCCGCTCCAGTTCAACGTTGCTGATCACGGGCTCCGGGATCGCCAGCTGGTGCGCGGCGCCGGGTCCCGGCTCAAGCAGGTTGTCGTCCGCACCAACGGCCCGCTCGGTGGCCATGATGATCTCCTCGCGGATGGCGTCCACGGGAGGGTTGGTGACCTGGGCAAAGGACTGCTTGAAGTAGCTGTAGAGCAGCTGCGGGTGATCGGAGAGGACGGCCAGCGGCGCATCGTTGCCCATGGAGCCCACGGGGTCCGCCGCGGTGGTGGCCATCGGGTCGATGATCAGCTTGACGTCCTCGGCGGTGTAGCCAAAGACCTCCTGACGGCGAAGGATGGTCTCGTGGTCCGGCAGGATCACGTTGAGCGGCTTGGGCAGGTCTTCCAGCCGAACGGCGTGCTCCGCGATCCACGCCTCGTACGGCTGGGCCGCGGCAAGGTCGTCCTTGAGCTCGTCATTGCTGATGATCCGGCCCTGCGCCGTGTCCACCAGGAACATGCGGCCGGGCTGCAGACGGCCCTTGGCCACGACATCCGCGCTTGGGATGTCCAGGACGCCGGCCTCCGACGCCATGACGACGCGCCCGTCGCGGGTGACCCAGTAGCGGCCCGGGCGGAGGCCGTTGCGGTCCAGCGTGGCGCCGATGCGGACGCCGTCCGTGAAGGCCAAGCTGGCCGGGCCGTCCCACGGCTCCATAAGCGTGGCGTGGTACTGGTAGAACGCCTTGCG
>CAIXZV010000104.1 GCA_903924005.1 uncultured Chloroflexota bacterium
CCGAGCCTGCGGGAAGCCAGGCGGCAAACCCAAGCTGGTACAGGCGGTTGAGGTCACCCACGTCGGCCGGCAGGAGCCGCACTACTTCGGGCATGGGGTACGGGCGGAACGTGGCGCGGTCCACGGTCATACGGATCATCGGCGGACCCGGGTCCACCTTGTAGAGCGACGACACCACCGGCAGCGCGGGCGTGGCCGACGCCACGTACGCAAGCCTTGGCCGCAGGACATCGCGCAGGATGGCGTGCATGCCGTCATCGCGGCCCATGACGAAGAGCGGCTGCGGCGTTGGACCGGAGTATTCGACGCCTACCGCAATGGGATCATCGCCCGCCGTGGCAACGGCCCAGCGCGTGCGGCCGAACTCGCGATCGTCCAGATCAGCGATGGCGTACGCGGCGAAGATCCGGTCACGCTCCAGGAACGCGCGCAGCACGGTCCGGTCCGCGGTGGCGCGGGCCACCAGGGGGATCCGCTGACCAACCGCGATGGACGCCATCAGGCCTGAGAAGCGTCGGCGGTGTCAGGGGCCGTGCCCGCGCGGGCGGCTTCGGCTGCCTCGGCTGCGGCGGCGACCCGACGGGCGAGCAAGGCGCGATAGCCGCGCGACGCCGAACGATGCGCGTGCGCCGTGACCATAGCGATCGGGATGGACTCGCCGTACGGCGCGCGCAGGACCCCCTGCTCCGTGACGATCGCCGTCACGAGCGACGCCGGCGTCAGGTCCTGGAGCGGGTTGCGGATTGGCGTGCCTTCAAGGGCGATGCGCCGGCCGTTGACCGTCAGCACGCTGCCTGGGCGGGCCTCCTCAATGGTGGCGCCTTCGCCGTCTCGCGCGCCTGGGTCAATGGACGAGGTTGCGGCGCACACGATGAACGGGATGCCCTCGGCCGCGGCGGCCAGCGCCAGCGGGTACGTACCCGAGATGCCGATGATGTCGCCGTTGGCGGCGATCAGCTCAGCGGACACGAGCACCGCGTCCACCTCGCCCGAGGCGATGCAGCCCGGCGCCGCGGCGTCAGTGACCACGGCGTGCTGGACACCCGCCTGCTTGAGCTCCCATGCCGCCAGCCGCGACCCGATGTGGTGGGGCCGCGTCTCCGCCACCATCGCGTGGATGGGGCGGCCCGCGTGGTGGAGCGCGGTGATGACGCCCAGTGCCGTGCCAAAGGTGCCGCTGCCCAGGGCGCCCGTGCTGCCAAACGTCAGGACGTGGAGCGGCGTGTTGTCGTCACCAGGAAGCGCGGACGACGCCATCTGCGAGAGGCGGCCGTGGTCCTCCGTGGCTTCCGCGATGATCGCCTCGGCCTCAAGACGGAACGCCTCCGCCACCTCGTCACCAGGCGCCTCAAGCCCCAGTTCGTCAAGCAGCGCCAGCATTCGCTCCGTGGCCAGGGCAATGGCCGCCGATGCCGGTCGCGTGAGGCGGAAGGCGTTGGCGGCGCCGCGGATGGTTGCCTTGCGGGCAAACGGGCGCGACCCGCGGTTGCGCGACGCAACGATGGCCAGCGTCATGGCGGCCAACTGGCCCTGGACCGCGCCCCCGTGGATGACGCCGTCCGTGATGCAGCCCACGGCGTCCGCGGCGCTCTCCACGTAGACCTCGCCAAGAATGTCCGGAAGCTGGCGCTGGTCCACCAGGATTGCGCGGTCCCCGTCCCAGCGGAACGGCGCGCGGTAGCCGGCGTTGGTGGCGTCCCAGACGGGCGCACCTCCCCCACCGGGCGTGGCCTGGATGGGCAGCGCGGCGGACCCGCCAACGGGGATCACCATGGTCCCGCCAACGGGGATCACCACAGGCGTGGACGGCGAGGCGGGTGCAGCCGCGGTTGGGTCGATGCCGGTGAGCAGCGAGCGGGCCGCATCCGCAGACTCCTGCTGCAGCGACTGCGCGGCGCCCAGCATCCCGCCGACGGTTGTGGCGACGTCGCCTGCGAACAGCCGGAAGAAGCGACGGCGGTTGGGGGTCCTGGCTGGGCGGCTGGTCGGCCATCAGGGACGCGTCTCCCGGTGGGGCGCTGTGGCGATCAGTACCGGACGACGCTTGTCACGTTGCGCCCGTCAAGGCGCTCTCGGCCGTTGAGGAAGTCGAGTTCCACCAGGAACGCGAGCCCAACCACCACGCCCTGAAGACGCTCCACAAGTTCCATCGTGCCGCGGACCGTGCCGCCCGTGGCAAGCAGGTCGTCAACGATCAGCACCCGCTGGCCGGGCTCGATGGCGTCCCGGTGGATCTCGAGCGTGTTGGACCCGTACTCCAGCGCGTACTCCACCGTCAGCGTGTCTGCCGGGAGCTTGCCCAGCTTGCGCACCGGCACCAGACCCGCGTTGAGCTCCAGCGCCATGGGTGCGGAGAAGATGAACCCGCGGGACTCCATGCCCACCACGATGTCCACCTGCGTGTCGCGGTAGGGCGCAAGCATCAGGTCAATCGACTCGCGGTATGCCGCGGCATCCTTGAGCAGCGTGGTGATGTCGTAGAACAGGATGCCGGGCTTCGGGAAGTCGGCGATTTCGCGAATCTTGCCGCGAAGCGTCTCGACGGACATATCGGGCGGTTCCTCCGGTGTGGGCACGTCGCCGGGCATCGCGGCTGGTCGAGCGGACGGGCCCCTAGTCTAGCGCAGCGCCCGCAGGTCACCCAGCGGTGGCGGCCTGTCCGATGGCATGGTGCTCGGGCCCGGGGAGGCGCCGCGATGCCGCGAGGCCCACAACCGCCATCAGCGACGACAGGGCGAACACCGCACCCAGCGCCCAGCCCAGCCCGTCGCCCCCGGCGCGGATCCCGGCGGCCGTGATCGCCCCGCCCACACCCGTCCCCAGCACGGTGCCAAGGATGTCCGCAAGCTGCAGCGCGGACGACGCCGCGCCCTGTTCAGAGGGGCTTGTCTTCCGCAGGACCGTGAGCGTCACCGCGGAGTACATCAGCCCCATGCCGATACCCGGCAGGCTCCACGTGACCACCGCAAGCCACGGCGAAACTGCAGGCGATGCAACGGGCAGCGTCAGCGCGGAGCCCACCACGATGCACAGGAAGCCCAGTTCCACAAAGCGGCGCTGCCCCCAGACGTCAATGCGCTTGGCCTGCCACCAGGACCCGCACGACCAGGCAATCGTGGTCACGGTGAACACGACGCCCGTGAGCACCGGGCTGGTCCCGCGCCAGGTCTGGAGCAGCAGCGCCACATAGGCGTCTGCCGCGAAGAACGCAAACGTCATGACGCCGCGCAGCAGCACCGCGGCCGGGACGCCGGGCGTGAGGCGCAGCGTGCCGGCGGGTGTGAGGCGGCGGAAGGCCGGCAGCAGCAGCGCAACGCCTGCGACGGAACCGGCCAGTAGCGCCAGCACCTCGGGCGATGTGAGCGCAGCGATCAGCAGCCCCGCGCCGACAGCCGCCAGCAGCGCGTTGGGGAGACGGCGGACCGCCGCCGCGTCCTTCTCCAGTTCGGAGGCCGCCGGGGGCGCGTCGTGGCCGCCCAGCGCGCGCAACGCGGGGATGGCCGCCAGCACCAGCAGCGGCAGCAGCCCAAGGAACACCCAGCGCCAACTCGTCACGGCGCCCACAAACGCCGCGATCGACGGGCCGATGATCCCCGGCGCCACCCAGGCGGCCGACATCAGCGCAAACATCGGCGCCTGCAGCCGATCCGGCAGACGCCGCCCAATCACCACGTACGCGGTTGGTGAGAGCGTTCCGCCACCAAGGCCCTGGACAAAGCGGGCCACGATCAGGATGGGCATGGACGGGGCAAGACCGCCCGCCAGCAGCCCAATGCCAAAGAGGCCCAGCCCCACGGCAAACGGCCGGCGCAGCGGCATCCTGTCCAGCAGGCCGCCGGCCATCACGATGCCCACCAGCTGCCCGAGGTAGAACGCCGAGTA
>CAIXZV010000105.1 GCA_903924005.1 uncultured Chloroflexota bacterium
CGGTTTGAGGACGGCCGGACCGCGACGTGCGACGTCTCGTGGTCGTCAAAGGGCGGGCTTGAGGGCCGGTTTGAGGTCTACGGTGACGCCGGCCGGCTCATCGAGGACATCAGCGTGGGGTCCATGAAGGCGTTTATCGAGCGCCCGGCGGGCTACCTTGTGGAGAAGGCCGATGCCGAGACCGGCTGGGTCTTCCCCGTGCCCGATGAGGTCCGGACCCACGGCCACGACCTGATGATGGCCGACGTCGTTGGCGCGTTCCGCGATGGGCGAGCGCCCGCCGAGACGTTTGCCGATGGCCTTGCCGTGAACCAGATCCTTGATGCCGCCTACACCTCGCTCGCGAGCGGCCGCTGGGAGTCCGTGGAGGCTGGCGCGTCCGGTGCTTCGGGCGCCTCTGGAGCTGCCGCATGACCGCAGCGTCCGTGTGGCTTCGCGAGGCCGCAGCCGTCATCGCCCGTGTCGCCGAGACACAGGGTCCCGCCATCGAGACTGCAAGCCAGTGGTGCGCTGGGGCGATTGCCGCGGACGGGCTGGTGCATCTCTTTGGGACCGGTCACTCACGGATCCCGGTTGAGGAGATGTTCCCCCGCTACGGCTCCTACCCGGGCTGGAACCCCATGGTGGAGCTGTCGATGACGTTCCACACACAGGTGGTTGGCGCAAACGGCCAGCGCCAGGCGATGTTTATCGAGCGGATGCCTGGCCTTGCCGAGGTCATCCTCTCAAACTTCCACTACGGGCCCCACGACGTGATGATCGTCTTCTCGGCCAGCGGCCTCACTGCCGTCCCCGTCGAGATGGCCAAGGGCGCCAAGGCGCGCGGTCTGCGCGTGATCGCGGTGACCTCTGTCGCCCAGTCAATGTCCGGCCAGCCAGAGGCCGCGGCGGGCGCCCGCCTCCTGGAGATTGCAGACCTCGTCCTCGACGTCTGCACCCCCCATGCCGACGCAATGGTGACCATTGCGGGTCTGGAGAGTCCCGTTGGCCCGGGCTCAACCATTGGCGCAGTTTCCATCGTGAATGCCATCAAGTCTCGAACCGCCGAACTCCTCGTCCCCCTGGGGGCAATGCCTCCCGTCATCACCCGCGCGAGTGCGGTTGGTGCCGAGCGATCGAGGGAGTTGTTCGACGAAGCCTATCGAGAGCATGCGAGGCGTCTCGCACGTGCCATCGACCAGCAGAGAGGTGGGTAACACCCCGAAGAGGACCCTGCGACGCACTGTCACCCGAGCGGACCTTGTCTCCAGAAGGAGCAGTTGGCCGCCACATGGAGGAGTCTTGTTCATGAACCAGTTGGTCAAGGCCCGCGGCCTGGTCGCCATTGCGGCGATCGCGGTTGTTGTGGGCGCTTGCGGCAGTTCCGCCACCC
The DNA here is from genome assembly GCA_903924005.1 of uncultured Chloroflexota bacterium. Taxonomy (GTDB): domain Bacteria; phylum Chloroflexota; class Limnocylindria; order Limnocylindrales; family CSP1-4; genus CAIXZV01. The sequence goes on from CAIXZV010000105.1 coordinate 1,373, forward strand.
CGGCCCCGACAGCCGCCCCGACAGCCGCCCCGACAGCGGCCGTTACGGCCGCCCCGACAGTGGCCCCGACGGATGCCCCCAAGACGTACACGATTGGGTACTCGAACGGCGGCGGCGTCGGCAACGGCTTCCGTGAGGAGCAGGTCTGCACCGCCAAGGCGCAGGCGCTCGCTTCCGGCGCGGTGTCCACGCTCACGGTCATCCATCGCAATACGGATGCCGCGGGCCAGCTTCAGGACATCCGCGACCTCATCGCGAAGAACGTCAACGCGATCGTCTTCAACCCGAACGACCCGAAGGCGCTCAACCCGGCCCTGGCCGAGGCGAAGGCAGCCAACATCATCACTGTCTCGGTTGACGCCTACGTCACCGACGCGAACACGTACAACCTGTACAACAACCAGATCAACTACGCGTACCTCGGCGCCAAGTGGCTGTTCGCGCAGTTGGGCGGCACGGGCTCCGTCTATTACATGCGCGGCATCGCCGGCAACTCTGCCGACTCCGACCGCGACCTCGGCTTCAAGAAGGCCCTTGCCGAGAACCCCGGCATCAAGGTCCTCCCGACCGCTGACGGCGTCTTCACCGACTGGGATCCGGCCAAGGGCACCCAGCTCATCAACGACTTCATCTCCAGCGGTGGCTACGACAAGATCCAGGGCATCTGGACGTCGGGCATCGACTCCCAGGTTGTTGACGCCATCAAGGCCGCCAACAAGCCGTTCGTGCCGATCGTCGGCGCCGACCTCGGCGCATTCGTGAAGCAGCTGCTTGACACCACCGGCTACCCGGGCCTCAAGGGCGTCGCCGTGACCAACACGGCAGCCGTTGGCGGCGCAGGCGTTGCGCTGGCCCTCAAGCTCCTCAAGGGCGAGGCTGTCCAGACGGATCCGTCCGCCTCCCAGCCCAACACCGTTCTGCTCACCCCGGTTGCAGCGGACAACCAGTCCGACGCCGGCAAGACGCTCCTTGCGTCTTGGCAGGTGAAGGGCCTCGATCCGAACTGGCCGCTTGGCCTCAAGATCGACGGCTACACGTCCTACACCCCTGACCAGGCCGTCGCCTGCAAGGGCCCGGGCGAGTAGTTCCAGGGTTCTGACCACGCTGGGGGTGCCGGTTCGCCGGCGCCCTCAGCAACTTCCTTTGAGGCAACAGCGGATCCGATGACCCTGACGACGACAGACCTCCTGCTTGAGGCCACGGGCATCTCCAAGACCTATGGCGCGGTCGTCGCGCTCAAGGCCGCCTCCTTGGCCATCCGGCCGGGCGAGGTCCACGCGCTCATGGGCGCCAACGGCGCCGGAAAGAGCACGTTCGTCAAGATCCTGACCGGCGCGATCCGCCCGGATGGGGGAACCATCACCCTCCGCGGACGCCAACGCATGGCCCACTCCCCGGGCGAGGCACGCCACTCGGGTCTGGTTCCCGTCTATCAAGAGCCTGCGCTGATCCCGGATCTGGACATCCGGGCCAACCTGCGTCTCACCGAGACGCCCGTCGAGCCGTTCCGCCACTGGATCAGCGAACTGGGTCTGGACAACCTCGATCTGTCGAGCATGGCGCGGGGATTGCCGCTGGCCACGCTCCGGATCATCGATCTCGCGCGGGCGCTTGCCATCGATCCCGATGTGCTGATGCTCGACGAGATGACCGCGGCACTGCCGGCAAACCTCACGGAGCGCGTGCTCGAGGTGGTTGGCCGACGGCGCGGCGGGACCAAGTCCGTCATCTTCATCTCGCACCGCATGATCGAGATCGCCTCGGTCTGTGACCGCGCAACGGTCCTGCGGGAGGGCGAGACGGTTGGCGTTGTGGACGTCACCGCGGGTGCCGAGGACCAGATCGTCCAACTCATGCTTGGCCAGGCCATCAGCGACATGCCGCCGGTCACAACCGCCGATGGCGCCGCTGCACGGGCCGGCGAGACCACGCCCAGACTCGCGGCGCGCCACATCAGCGCCGGATCCAAACTGCAGGACGTCTCCTTTGAGCTGCGCCCGGGCGAAGTCCTTGGCGTGGTTGCGCTGGAGGGGCAGGGCCAGGACGAGCTCTTTGACGTCCTTGCGGGATCGGAGCGGCCGGGCGGCGGCGAGATCCTCGTGGACGGCGCAGCCGTCTCGTTTCACCACCCCGCGGACGCCATCCGGGCGGGCCTCGTGTTTGTCCCTGCGGACCGCGCCGAGGCGCTGCTGATGCAGCGGTCCGTGCGCGAGAACATCGCCCTGCCCTTCACCGCCCGATTGCGCACTTGGGGCCTGATCCCTGCCCGTGCCGAGCATGTGAAGGTTGACGCGGCCATCGCGACGCTCCAGATCGACACACGTGCGCAGGGCGAGGTCCGACGCCTCTCGGGCGGCAACCAGCAGAAGGTGA
>CAIXZV010000106.1 GCA_903924005.1 uncultured Chloroflexota bacterium
ACGCATGCTGGTCGCCTCCGAGGTCGCCTGGATCGTTGATCCGCCTCTTGACTAGCGCAGCATAGACACCTGGCGGCGCGGCGTCAGCGGTCTCGTGTCGCTGCGCCAACTGCATGGACGACAGGTCTCGGCACAACGAGCCGGACGGGTCGCCCACGCGGATCCGGCTAGGACGAAGCGGCTCGCGTCCGAACGTCACGGAATCGGTGTGGCGGCTTCAGTCATGTCACCGGAGGGAGCGTCGGCGGCTCAGCGGCAGGCAAACCCCAGCCAAAAGGCCTGCGAACACGAGCAGCAAGAGCCCCATGCCGGCGTCGCCACCTGGCGCCCCGCTCGTCGTCAGGGTGTCAGTCGGCGGAAGCGTCGCGTGCGGTGTCGGCGCAGGCGGCGGCACGTCGAAGATGGTGACGCGGGATGTGTCGGAGCCGGAGCCGAAGGCGTCCTGTACCTCCACCCTCACGTCCCAAGCACCGGTGATGGCAGGCATGCCCGAGATGACGCCGGTGGCCGGGTTCAGGCTCAGGCCCGGAGGCAGCACGCCGGGTCCAACGGTGAACACCTTTGGCCCGATGGCCCCGCTGACATTGGGGACGACGTGGACCGCCACGCCGATGACCCCGTGGATGGTGGTGGGGTAGGCGAGCGTGATGATCGAGGGCCGGACATTGACGAGGAGGGTCGCGATGACCTCCGTGGGCGCCATCGGGTCAGCGAGCCCGGTGGTGAACCCGATGTCAACGCGGACGCCCGGACCAGCTGTTGTTGGCGTTCCGGAGATGACGCCGGTGTCGGTGTTGAAGCTCAGGCCGTCCGGCAGGACGGACCCGGGCATGAGCATGAACGTGCCGCTGGTTGGCCCGTGGGTCCACGGGGTGACAGCGGGTGTCACGGTGCCAATTACGTGACCGGCGACGCCGTTGGCCTCTACCGGGTAGGACAGCGTCGGCAGGACGATGACGTCGAAGACGCCTTGAACAACGTTGTTGTCGTTCGGGTCGCACGTGTCCCAGCACACCTTCATGGTGAACGACGCCACGCCGCCTGTTGGCGTGGTGGGGGTGCCGGAGATGACGCCGGTGGCGGGGTCGATGCCCAGCCCGCCGGGAAGCGGCCCGTCAACGACGCTGTAGGTCAAGGTCTTGCCAACTGACAACGGCGCGGACAAGAACGGCGAGGACGTGACCGGGCCGATGCCGACGGTTGCGGTCAGGTCCGGGTACGCCAGGTAGGGGTTGGGCGCGGTGTCCAGGACCGTGATCGTCACCGATCCCGTGCCAAACAGGTCCGTGGAGCCGTCCAAGACGTCAATGTCGAACGGGCCAAACGTGCCCGCGGCGGTGGGGGTGCCCTCGATGGCCCCGGTGGTGGTGTTCAGCGTCATGCCGTTGGGGAGCAGGCCAGGCGCTGCCTCTTGGAACGTTGGCGTGCCGATGAGGTTCCCAACGGTTGCCGGCAGGGTCAACGCGTTGTTCTTGGTCCAGGTGACGGGTTGCGGGTAGCTCAGCGTTGGCGTCGCGTGCGGGGTGGCCGTGGTGGTGCCTGTGGGACCCGTTGCCCCGTCGGCGGCCACACCTTGCACGGCAAACTCGTACGCCTGGCCGTTCACCAGACCCGCGACGGTCTGAGCGAGGCCGGCCACCTTGCCCCACGGCGTCCAGATGGCCGCGCCAACCTTGCGATACGACACGAGGTACTGGCCGGGACCCGGGTGTCCGCCCAAGGCTGAGGCGGTCCACTTGAGCGGGATCTTCCCGTCGCCGGGCTCCGCGGTGACCGTGGGCGCCGTGATCGGCCCCAGCGGTCTGGCGTAGGCGAGGTTGCTTTGGGGCCCGTCGCCAACTGCGTTGACGGCCCAGACGACAAACTCGTAGGCGGTGCCGTTGGTGAGTCCGCCGATCGAGGCGGTCAGGGTGGCAGGGCTGGCCACCGCAACGGTGGTCAGCGGGTCTGCCGAACCCCGGATCCGGTAGCCGACGGTGTAGCCGGTGACGGCGCCGCTTGGCGGGTCCGAGGGCCGGTTCCAAGCCAGGCCAACGTGGTGATCACCAGCGTTCGTGGCGTCGAGGAAGGGCGCCTGGACATTCTGGACGGCGCCGATGTTGCGCTTGCTGTTGGCGATGTCCCAGCGAGCGTGCCCGAAGACATCCTCGGTGATGCAGCTGTTGTCGATGGGGTTGAGAAGCGCGTTGGCGCCGCCCGGACACTGCGCGCCGGTGACGGCGTCAAGCAGGACGCCGGGCGTAGCGCCTGACCCCAGCAGGGGCGTGAGGGCATCCACGTAGAACGTGTCAACAGGGTTGGGGTTGTCGATCAGCCCCGGCGCGGCGGTCATCGCTTGTGGCACAAGGGCGTGCAGCGCCGCGGCGTCCTGATTGGCTGTCGGCTGGACCCACGTCAGCGCGTCTGCGGTGACATTGGCGGCGCTGGTGGGGAGCAGCGGGCCGGTCATCGGCGGGCCGTAGGTGTCGGGGACCCGGCTAGCCCCGATGGCGCTTGTCTCAAACGCGAACTTCGCGCCGG
>CAIXZV010000107.1 GCA_903924005.1 uncultured Chloroflexota bacterium
GGCAGGTGGATGTCCGACCAGTTCATCGGTGCGCCGGTCAGGTTGGCCGTGGTCTGGGCGTCGGCGAACGTGAGCGCGGTGCCAACGCCGTAGAGGCCAACCGTGCCAACGGCGATCCCGAGGGCCAGGACAAGGTTGATGATCGTTGACGCCGCCGTTCGCTTGAGCAGAGCCGAGATGAAGAGCCCCATCGAGCCGTATGCGAAGGCGGCCGCAGCAAGCACGATATAGGCGCGGACGATGTCGTCGGGGGCCACGCCGCCAAAGGTGAAGACGAGCGCCATGACGGGCAGCGATGCCAGCAGCAGCAGGACGATCCAGCCAACGCTCGCGAGCAGTTTGCCCAGCACAAGCCCGATGGATGACACCGGCGTTGTGACAAGCATGTCGAGGGTCTGCTTCTCGCGCTCAAGGCTGATTGCCGCTGCCGTGGAGCCCGGGGCGAGGATCATCACGATGATCGTCAGCAGCGCCAGAAGCCCGATGAACAGCCCCCGGCCGATGTCGGCGGTGGACGTGCTGGAGAACCCATTCATCATCGTCCCAACCTGAACCTCCTGGACGAGGACGGCAAAGCCCGCGAGGAGCAGCAGGTGGATCGTGATGATCGCGAAGGCGCGCTTTCCGCGCATACGCCCGCGCAGCTCCTTGACGCCAACCGCGGCAACGCCGGTGGCAATCCACCGCAGACGCGCCCAGAGTTCCCGGGCTCGCGGTCCGGGTGTCAGGCTGCTGATGCGGCTGGTGAGGGCGGTCACGACCAGGCTCCCGTGATTGGCTGGGCGGCAGCCCCCGCAGCTGACGGCCCCGTGACTTGGAGAAAGATCTCCTCAAGATCACTGGCGGCCCTCGAGAACGAGGCGACCCGCATGCCGGTTCCGATGGCTGCGCCCAGAAGCGCCGCCGCCTCGTCATCGCCGCCGATCAGGCCAAGCTGCAGCACATCGCCGGCTGCCGTCGCTGACGCAACCTCCGGCCGAAGGTCAAACCATGCCGCGGCGCCGATCTGTGCCGCATCGTCTCCGAGGACGCGGACGTGGTAGACGGCGCCGGCGCGGAGGCGGCGCTCGATATCGGACACCCGGCCCTGGGCGATAATGCGGCCCTTGTCGAAGATGGCGACCGACGTGCACAGCTCCTCAAGTTCGGGGAGGATGTGCGAGGACACCACAATCGTCTTTCCGAGCGCCCGCAGCTCGCGCAGCAGCTCGCGCAGCTCCACCCGGGCCCGCGGGTCCAAGCCCGACGCGGGCTCGTCGAGGAGGAGCACCTGAGGATCGTGGACAAGGGCATGGGCAAGGCACAGGCGCTGCTGCATGCCGCGGGACAGGCCCGCGACGTACGTGTCCCGTTTGGGGCCGAGGTCCACCAGCTCCAGGAGGTCCTCGATGATCCGCCGTCGCCGAGCGGCAGGAATGCCGTAGCAGCGGGCGAAGAAGTCCAGATACTCCCAGACCTTCATGTCGTCGTAGACACCAAACGAGTCGGGCATGAAGCCCAGCACACGGCGAACCTCGTTGGGGCTGCCCCGGACGGAGAAGCCCGCAACCTCCGCGTCGCCGGCGTCTGGCACCAGCAGGGTGCCGAGGATGCGCAGCGTCGTGGTCTTGCCTGCGCCATTGGGCCCGACAAGGCCGAAGATCTCGCCAGCCGCGATATCGAGGTCGAGACCGCCGACAGCCACGGTGCGGTCGTAGCGCTTGACGAGGCCACTGGCCCAGATGATGCCGCTCACTGCACAGACCCCGACACGACCGCGCGGAACTGGAAGTAGACCTGATCCGTGCGCTCATTGACAAACCTGACCCGCAAGTCGCCCGTCACCGGGTCCACCCACCGGGTGGCATCGGGCAGGCGATAGGACTGGCCAAGCGACAGGTGGGCGAACTGCGCCCAGACGCCAGCCTTGACGTCGAAGACATCCATCTCGGGCAGGCCGTCCTGAACGCGGCTGCAGTTGGGTGCGGTGATGTCGCACCGGGTCTCAGGCTTCGCGTCAAGCAGGTTGCCGCCGGGCATCGTGGGGTCACCGCCATTGGTCATTGCCACGGTCACATCGCTGGGCGTCAACGCTCCGTCAAAGGCCACCGGCCGGTAGTCCATCTCGATGGTCCCAGTGCCGAAGCCCATGGAGAAGGGATCCTTGGAGAAGAACGAGGAGTCGTTGCTGACCATCGTGGGCGGCAGCAGGTCTCCCGTGAACGAGACCTTGCCGTTGATTGAGTAGCGCAAGGGGATCTGGTAGAGGACATCGGCGACGCGCCGAACCTGCTGGCCCTCAATGGTGACGGGGATGACCGACTCGCTGCCCCAGGCGAGCAGCACGGCCGAGCCTGCCGGGAGCGACCAGCCGATGCCCGTCATCGGGTCCATCGACAGCTGGTCGATAACAGAACGACGGACCATCTTGTGCTGCGTGCCCTCGTCCATTCCCCCGCCGCCCCAGTTCACCTGGCCTACCACCTTCTCAGAGAGTTGCACCTGGTTGAACGCGACGCCGGCCAGCGGGAGGCTGATCGTGGCGGTCGCACCTGGCGCGAGATCCGGCATGGTGGCAACCGATGAGCCGAGCACGAGGGCTGGTGCGAGGAGCGTGATGGACGAGCGGTTCGTCACCGACCCTATGAGGGTGGAGTCAACAAGCCGCAGGCTTGCGTCCACCACGGGACCCGCTGTGCTGCCCTCCGCGCGGATGGTGCGCAGCGAGCCGTAGCCGACGCCCAGGTCGCGGACCCGCGTCGGGTCCCCCTCAAGCACGTCCAGCGGGCTTGTGCCGCCGGTGCTGAACATGTCGCCGCTGATGGGGCCCGCGATCAGCGTGTCGCCGGGGACGCTGATAGCGAACGACGCACGTGTTGGGCTGAAGATGCCCAGCCACGATTGGACCGAGGCGAGATCGGTTCCGGGCGCGCCGCGGACGATGGCAACCTCGTGGATGATCACGCTGGACCCGCGCGTGACGGCGCCTATCCCGAAGGACCCGGCCGTGAACACGACGATGAGCGCCGGCACCGTGGCCCAAGCCCACTCGCGCCGGTCAAGCCGCCGCAGCACCAAGTAGTTGACTGGGCCGATGAGCAGGATGTAGCCAAAGAGAAGGACGAGAAGCCCACTGGTTGGCGGCAGCGACAGGCTTGGCAGGCTTGCCGCGCCCGACACCAACTGGCTGTCATCGGCGAGCGACACCAGCGTGCCAGACCGCTGCGGCAGGAGGCGTCGCCAGAGTGGCGTCCCAACCGTCTTGGTTGCTGTCATCCAGTCGCTGAGCGGGTTGAATCCCAGAAGCGTCACGTATCCGGAGCCGTACGGCATGTCGGCAGCAACAACCCGGTCGCCCGACATGGCCAGGGGCCGGCCCTTGCCCGCCGACCCCACAAGCGCGGCAACGGGGGCGGCATCCTGCGGCAAGGCGCCGAGGATAGGCCGCAGCAGCGTCGGGTCAACATCAAGGACGCCAGTTGGGCGATAGGGGAGCAGGTCCTCCGGCAGCGCGTTGAGCGAGTTGGGTCCTGCTGTCCCGCCAACAATCACCAGACGCCCGCCCGCTGCCACCCAGCGGCCAAGCGCCACAAGCTGGTCCGAGTTGAGCGAGGCGGCGTCCGTGTCCTGCCAAATGAGGCGGTCAAGACCGGCCCAGCCCTGGACGCGGTCCGGAAGGTCTGCCGGCGTCAGCGGGACCAAGACTGCGGAGCTGCCCGTTTGGGCACTGGGCAGCAGCGAGACCTGGCTCACGATCTTGGCCGGGCTCTCGGCGAGGATGCCCACGACAAGCTGTGTGGGATCGTGGAGCGCGACGGCCGCCTTGGCGGTGGCAACGGTTGTGCCGCCCGAAATCAGCTCCACAACCACCGGGCTGGTGGAGCCCACAAAGCCCGGCGGCTGGACATAGAGGGTGAATGTCTTGCGCGAGCCGGTTGCCAGTTCGACGGCAAGGCCAAACCGTGTGCGCATGTCGGGGCCGCCGGTCACGCGGAGTTCGCCCGTGACGGTTGGACCGGCGTTCTCTACATCAACGGCGACCGCCATCCACGCGCCCTGTCGTGCATGACCCTGCAGCAGCGCGCGCGCCGTCATGGTCAGGCCGCCGTCTGCAGCAACGGGTGTGGTTGGGGCAAGTGCCAGGAGGACGATGGCGGCGCCCGCGACGGCGCGGCAGATGCGACCGGCACGGCTCGGTTGGCGCAGCGACACGCTGACTCCTCTGGCTGTTGAACTTGACGCGTCGCGCCAACGACGCGCCAGCGTGCCGGATAGTTGCACCAGAGACCCCCGTCTCCTGCCTGGGCGGCCAACCTGGTGGGTGGTGGCCCTCGCGACCCGCCTATCGTACGATGCACCGATACTCGGTCTGGAGGCTCCGCCGAAGGCGCCGGGCCAGCCACAAGTGCCGAGGTTGTCCAAGGACATCAGTGCCCGATATCCGACCCTTCCGCGCACTCCGCTTCGATCCGGGTGTTGCGGGCGACCTCACCCGGCTCGTGGCGCCCCCGTATGACGTCATTGGGCCTGCGCTCCACGAGACCCTGCTTGCGCGGAGCCCAAAGAACGCCGTGCGGCTGGACCTGCCGGCCGTGGTGACCGGTGAGGATCCTGATGAGCGGTATCGGCGCGCAGCGCACACCTTGGCTGCATGGCGCAGTGATGGGACGCTCCGCAAGGATCCCCGCCCATCGGTGTACGTCCACGAGCAGGCGTACCGCGTTCCGGGCACCGATCTTGAGCGCACGCAGCGCGGCTTCTTCGCGCGGCTGAAGCTTGAGCCGTTTGGACCGGGGTCGCCCGTCCTGCCCCATGAGCGGACGCTCACTGGTCCAAAGGAAGAGCGCTACCGCCTGCTCCGAGCCACCAGCCTCAACACGTCACCGGTCATTGGCCTCTTCAGCGACCCGGCGGGTGCCGCAGCAGCAGCCATGGCCGCAGTGGTGCTCACGCCGCCAGTTTCGGATGTCACTGACGACGACGGCGTGCGACATCGCATGTGGATGGTGCCCGCTGGCGGAGGCGGCACTGCGGATGTGCTGATTGCCGCGGCCGCCGCCGCGCCCGTTGTGATCGCCGACGGTCACCACCGCTACGAGACCGCGGTCCGATACCGTGACGAGCGCCGCGTCGGTCACGCTGCCGACGTGGACCCGGACTATGACTTTGTCCTGATGCTGTTCCTTGACGCGGACAGCCAACTCACCGTCCTGCCCACGCATCGGCTTGTCCGGCGTGTCGGTGCGGCGGACCTTGCGCGGCTGCACGGCGGCCTCGAGAGCCTCTTCGAGGCGGAGCCGTCCACCTCTGCCGCCCTCGTGCAGCGGTTTGGTGCCGCCGGGGTGCTCGCCGGAGGGGAGGGCCGCTTTGGCCTGGTGACCACCGATGGCGCGTGGCTTCTGCGAGCGCGGCGTGAGGCGTTTGTGAAGCTGCTCAGCACGGGCGGTGATGCCGTCCGTGCTCTCGACGTTGCGCTGCTGGGTGCCGCGCTCGAGGTGCTCCTCGGCATCGGCCCTGGGGCCGTCGCGGGCGGGGAGCGGATCGCCTACTCCAAGTCCGCCGAGGAGGCGGTTGCCGCGGTTGCCGCCGGCGGGTCTGCCGATGCCGTCTTCCTGCTTGAACCCACACCGGTGGCGAGCATCCTCGCCGTGGCACACGCGGGTGACGTGATGCCGCAGAAGTCCACCTACTTCTATCCAAAGGCCCTCACCGGTCTCCTGTTCAACCCGCAAGAGCAGTAATCACGGGCATGACCGACACCACCGCTGACCGCCTCATAGCCCGCACGCCGCCGCCGGGACGTCCCGTCCGCAAGGACGAGATTGAACTTGGAGAGCGCGGTCTGTACGTGGAGTCCTGGCTCCCAGAGCGGCGTTCGCGTCGCAAGCCCCTCCTGTTTGTGCACGGCTTCCTTGGTGGGTCCTGGGCGTGGGAGCGCTACCTGCACCACTTCGCCGCCCGCGGCTGGGAGGGCCACGCGCTCAACCTTCGCAACCACTACTGGAGCCAGACCGCGGACCCGGCCACGCTCGACATCGAGTCGTACACCGAGGATGTCGTTGCTGCCCTCGAGCGCCTCGGGCCAAACGTGGTGGCCGTGGGTCACGGACTCGGTGGGCTGCTGGTGCTCAAGGCGATTGAGAGACTGCCCGTTGCGGCGTACGTGCTCCTGTCGCCCGAACTGCCCCGCGAGCTGCGCGAGCCTGCGCGCACACACCTTGTGCGTGACGTGCCTGACGCGTGGGGCCGCGCCGAACTGGGATGGGAGACCCTCCCCGAGCGGCTGACACGGGAGCACCGAGACCTGTCCATCTCGGACGTGGTGCGGATCCAGCACCTGCTTGGCCAGAAGGCCTTTGAGTCGGGGCCGGCTCGCCGGCAGGTGCTCCAGGGTGTCCCAGTGGACCAGATGGCCCTCCCGGACGTGCCCAGGCTCGTCATTGGCGCCGGTCTGGACCTCTATGTGCCAGAACCCTCAGTTGAGGCGCTCGCGGAGTGGCTTGGGGCGCAGTACGAGCCCTTCGGCGCTCACTCGCACTATGGCCTTGTGCTGGGTGAGCAGAGCTACCTGCAGGTGGCCGAAACGGTGCGCTCGTTCCTCGAGGCGCACCGCCTGTAGGGGCGTTTCAAGGACGGCGTCGGTTTGCGGGTGCAGCCCGGCCCCTGCCTGCCCGTGCCTGGTAGTCGATGTCCGCATTCACTGCATGGCTCGCCCCGGCTTTCCGGCCACGACAACGCTGTGGGCGCCGAAGGACCACCTCCGGCTTCTCAGCCGGAGGGCGTCAAGGGTGCCACCGGATCCGCCGGGTGAATGGACCGGTCAGTCCAAACGGCGCCCGGTGGGGCGGGCGCGGGCCATCTCAGCCCCGGGGTTGATCGCAACTCCCGATGCCGCAGGGCTTGAGCCCCCGGTTGCCCTTGGGGCATCCATGCATTGCATACAGCGGGGTCGAGCGGGGTCGCGCGGGTCTTCGACCAGCTGCCACCGGGGCTGTCGTCGGTTGCGGGTGCAGCCCGGCCCCTGCTATCCTGCCCGCCCGGCCCCGCAAACGGCCAGCACAGCGCCGCATTCGTCTAGAGGCCCAGGACGCCGCCCTCTCAAGGCGGAGATCACCGGTTCGAATCCGGTATGCGGTACCAGCCTCTCCACCGCCCTCGGGTCTTCCCCGGGGGCATCGTCATGTCTGGGGGCGGCTCAGCCAGCTGGCCATGGCCGTATCCTTCCAGCACCCAGCCCACCGCCGTGGAAGGATCCATGCCCGCCTCTGCCAACCGCCGCCTCGTGATCCTTGCCGAGGGCAAGTTCAGCTACCACAACGGCAAGACCGCCATGGGCGTCATCCGGTTTGGCCGGGACACCGTGCTTGCGGTGATCGACTCCACGCAGGCGGGCGGCAACGTCAAGACCTGGCTTGGGGAGAAGCCGCGCTTTGACATCCCGATCGTTGCGAGCCTGGACGAGGCGCTTGCGCTGGAGCCGCGCGCCAACGCGCTGCTGATCGGCATCGCGCCTACCGGTGGCAGGCTGCCCGAGTCGTGGCGCGAGGTGATCCTCGCCGGGATCGCCGCGGGTCTGGACATCCAGTCAGGGCTCCACACGTTCCTCGGCGACGATCCAGAGTTTGCCGCGGCCGCGGCAACCGCCGGTGTCAAGATCGTTGACTACCGTCGGCCCCCGGAGCGCCATGAGACGGCCGTGGGTCGCCGCCACGCACCGGGCAAGCGCGTGATCCTCACCGTCGGCACGGATTGCGCCATCGGCAAGATGTCCGTGGCGCTCGAGCTGCGCCGCGCAGCGGTGGACGCTGGCAGGTCAACGGCCTTCGTCGCCACCGGTCAGACCGGCATGATGATCGAGGGCTCTGGTGTCGCTGTTGACCGCGTGATCTCGGACTTTGTCCAGGGCACGGTGGAGGAGATCGTCGCGGAGGGCGAGCGGCGCGGTGACTGGGTCCTTGTCGAGGGGCAGGGCTCGCTGGACCACCCCGCGTACAGCTGCGTCACGCTGGGCCTCATCCACGGCTCTACGCCCCACGCGATGGTCCTCGTCCACAAGCCTGGCCTCACCGCCCACGACTTTGACCACCTGCCCGAGCGCAGCTTCCCCCTTGCGCCGCTGGGCGACTTCATCCGTCTCCACGAGCAGGTTGCGAGCCTTGTGGCGCCGTCGCGCGTGGTGGCGGTGGCGCTCAACACATCGCTCATCGCGGACGAGGCGGAGGCGCGCCGAGTAATTGCGGCAATTGGGGCCGAAACGGGCCTGCCCTGTGCTGATCCAGTTCGCTTCGGCGGCGACGGCCTCTGGCGCGACATCGAGACGGCAGTGGACGCGCTGCCCTGGGTGACCCCGGCATGACGTTCTCCATCCGCCACCAGACGCTCCAACTGCCGCTGCGCGACCCATTCTTCATCGCCCGCTCCTCGCATGGCGAGGGCCTTGTGGTGACCACGGTCGTTGCGGAGCTACGCGATGACGCCGACGGCGCCGCAGGGCCTGTCGGTCTTGGTGAGGGCTACCCAGACAGCTACTACGGAGACACACCCGAGACGATGGCGGCGGTCTTCCCGCTGCTCCTCCAGGCAATCGAACCGGCGGCAGCAGGTCTTCGGGGCACCCTGGCAGAGGCGCAGGCGGCGCTCGAGTTGGCGGCCAACCTGATGGCTGCCGCGATCGCCCACCACGGTGGGGCCAAGTGCGCCATCGACGTTGCGCTTCACGACCTTGTCGGCAAGCGGCTGGGGCTCTCGCTGCCCGATGTCCTTGGCCTCCACGGCGAGATCACGCCAACCGACTTCACGCTCGGCATCGACGAGCCGCACGTTGTGGCGGCAAGAGCAAAGCGCGCGGGTGACTTCCCGGCGCTCAAGATCAAGGTGGGCGGCGCCGCGGACATCGCCACGCTTGAGGCGGTCCGGGCCGTGTACGACGGGCCGATCCGGGTTGACGCCAACACCGGCTGGACGCCAGGGGGTGCGGTGGCGCTCCTGCCGGAGTTGGTGCGGCTTGGCGTGGTCCTTGTGGAGCAGCCGTTCCCGGCTCACCGTCTGGACTGGCTGCGAGACCTCCAGGCTGTCTCGCCGCTGCCGATCATCGCCGATGAGAGCGCCGTGACCATCGACGACCTCGACGGGCTCGTGGGCGTCGTGGCCGGCGTCAACGTCAAGCTTGCCAAGGTGGGCGGCGTCGGCCCGGCGAAGCGCATGCTGGAGCGCGCGCGCGCCCTCGGGTTCCGCACGTTCCTTGGCTGTATGGAGGAGACCTCGATTGTGATTGCGGCGTCCGCCGCCGTGTCGCCGCTGGCCGAGTGGGCCGATCTCGACGGCTGTCTGCTCCTCGCCGACGATCCGGTTGAAGGTCTTGCCATCGGTCCGGACAAGCGCTGGCAGCTCCCTGACGCGCCCGGTCTGGGGCTCCGGTTGAAGGCCGGACGCCTGCCCTGACACGGTTCACTGTGGAGCGCATCCACAGGTTTTGACCGGGATGCGGCGGCTGTCCACCAACCCTCGGGGGCTGTGGACAAGTCGTGTGGGAACTTCGTGGAGAAGCCACTTCCGCCGTTCGCCGCCGCTCCCTAGGATGTCGCGAGTCGTCGCCTGACCGGAGTCGGGGAGGCTCCAAGCGGACGACCAACCATCCGACTGACGAGGGTGTTCACGGCAGGAACCGCCGCGCCACCGCAAGCCGCCGCATGCCCAGAGCGAGAGGAGACCCGTATCGATGCTGCCCGCCGGTTCCGTCGTGCCCGCAATGTCCGCCGCAGCCTTGGCTGCCTCACCCGTCGCGGAAGCGTTTGTCCGCTACTGCTACCAGCGCCGACGCGTCGGGTGGCCGGAGTTGTACGACGAGATGTGCCTCGTGGCCACGCGCGGCCTGTTCCGCGGCATGGGCCACGACGCCTTGGCAGATGTGGGCGTGGGGTTCAGCCTTTTTGAGACCCCCAGGCTTGCCCAGCTTGTGGCCCGGATCGTGGGCGAGGAGCAGGCAGCACGTCGAGCGGCACGGGCGGCAGCGGTGGACGGGATGCGGGGCGACGGCGAAGCGGGCGGAGCGACGGCAGTCGCCTAGTTGGAGCTCCCGGGGCTTGCGTGACACCGGAGGGAGCCCCTCCCGGTGCGCGGCGCAACGCCCACCCGCCACAGGGGTGAACGGTTCCGTCCCGGAACGATCCACCCCTCCCGTGCGCGGCTTGTTGCGCGGCGGGGCGCTCCCACGTGACAAACCGTGCGCCAGAGGGGTGAAACGGCGCAGCGCGGAACCGTTCACCCGCGGGACGGGTGAAACGTGCGCGCCCGCCCCGGGTCTCAGGAGCAGGCAGCGCGTCGAGCGGCACGGGCGGAGCGACGGCAGCACCCGAGTCGCATGGCCCACCCGCTTCGGGGGGGTGTGCGGGTCTTGCGGCAGGGGCGTAGCATCCGGGGGCGGCTTCCGCGGGTGATCCGTTGACACCTGCGCGCCCCGCGCTTTCTCGGGGGTCTGCGTCTAGGGATGGGCGGCTCGGCGCCACATCGACGGCTGGTGGGCGGTTGGCCCGCGGCCTGGTTCGTCGTGCTGCTCATCGGGATTGCTGCAGCATTCCTGCGCCAGTTCACAACGGCTGCGGGAACCGGCATCCTCGCCACGGCGTGCGGCGTCACGGTCACCCTCCTGCTGCTTCGCGCGGGGCTGACAACCCACCGCGCCCAAGCACCAGCGTTTGCGGCCCTCGCGGTGTCGATCCTTCTGGGGACAGCGGGGATGACGCTGCGCGCAGGCGCCGGCGGCCCGGTCGCTGACGTCGCCCTGCTGGTTGCGGACATCGGCACAAATCTTGCCGGCGCGCTTGGTCTGCTGCTGTTCGCACGAGGTTTTGGGCGCGCCGATGCCGACGCCTGGCTTGACGCCGGATCGATCGGTCTGCTGGTCAGCCTGCTGATCTACGACGCCTTCACGCGCAGTGCTGACATCACCGGCATTGAGGGTTTCGCCGACTTTGGCGTTGCCACACTGGACGCCATCCTCTTTGCCATCCTGCTGCGCTTTGTCGTCCGGTTTCTGCGGAACCCCGGGCTGCTGCTGCTGGCCTTCGTGCTTGGCGCGGCGATTGTGATTGACGCGGCCTACTCGGCGCATGGAGGACAGGCGTCCGTGCTGCCCGCAGCCGCATACGAGGGCGTATGGCTGCTTGCCTATACGGTGATCGGCGCCGGCACGCTGCACCCCGCGCTGCGCTCGCGCCCGCCGGCTCCTGTGCGAGAGGCGGACGGGCTGACGCACATCGTGCGGCGGGTGCTGGTGGCAGTGGCCATTCACACGGGCTCCGGGCTGATCGTGCTCACCGTGATCGGCATCCATCTGGTCGCAGGGATTGCAGAGCCGCTGCCGGTCATGCTCCTGGGTCTCGTGGGTCTGCTCACTCTTGGCACGGCGCGGTCTGTTCGAGTGGTGCGCCGTCTGGAGTCAGACATCGCAGCGCGGCTGGCGGTGGAGGCGCAGCTGCGTATCAGCGAGCAGCGCTACCAGCGGCTCGCCGAAGTGGTGCCAGTGGGGATCCTGGAGATCGACGCGGCGGGCAAGCTGGTTGCGTCAAACCCTGCCTGGCTGGCGCTGACCGGTGAGGCGAGCGCCGACGCCCCCAACGCAAACCTCATGCGCACCATCCACCCTGATGACGCTCGGCGTGTGCTGGCGACGTGGGCTGCGGCCGTGCGGGATCTGGCGCCGATTGACGAGGAGCATCGGATCCGGCGCGATGACGGGTCCACCCGCTGGGTGCGGACGGCGGCGGCTCCGCTCCGTGACGCGAGCGGGCAGGGAACAGGCTGGGTCGCCGCGATCACCGATGTCACGGACCTCATCGACGCTCGCACGATTGCGCTCGAACACGAGGCGATCGCAAACGGCATGCAGGATCAGTCGCCGGTGGGTATTGAGGTGTACGACGTGGAGGGGCGGACGCTGCGGCGCAACGACGCCCAGCGGCGCATCCGGACGCTTGCGGCCCTGCCCGACGTCCCGATCGCTGACGTTCGAGCGGATCCCCTCACAGCGGCCCTCGCGCAGGGAGCCGCCATCTCGCGCGCGCTCGGAGGCGAGGCCGATCCCGCCGAGCCAGAGTCGGTCTGCCTCACCCTCCAGGGCCATGATGGGACCACAGGCGAGGTCTGGCTCCGCATCCGCTGGTTCCCGCTCAAGGGCGACGACGGGCGTGTGGCCGCGCTCATCTCGTTCACCGAGGACGTCACGGCGAAAGTCCAGGCCGCCGCAGACCGTCAGGCAGCCGATGCCGCCGTGCGGGAGGCGGCGAAGCTCGAGGCGCTGGGCGTCCTTGCCGGCGGCATCGCGCACGACTTCAACAACATCCTCGTGGCGATCCTGGGCCACATCGGCTTCGCCCGCGAGGGGATTGCCGAGGAGTCAGCCCCGGCTGCGGACCTTGCTGCCGCGGAGCAGGCCGCGCATCGGGCTGCAGATCTCGCACGCCAGATGCTGGCCTACAGCGGCCACGGGACCATCCAGGTGGGCCCCATGTCGCTCAACGCCGCAGCCCGCGACATGGGAGACATGGTTGTCAGCAGCCTTGCACCTGGCGCCCGGGTGGTGTTCGACCTTCATGAGGATCTCCCGGCGGTCATCGCGGATGCCACACAAGTGCGCCAGATCGTGCTCAACCTGGTTGTGAACGCGTCGGAGGCGCTGGGAGGGCGCGCCGGGACCATCACGATCCGCACAGGGCTTGCGGTTGTTGGCCCGGATGATCCGGACCTCATTCCCGGTACCACCGTGGAGCCGGGAACCTACGCGATGCTGCAGGTTTCCGACACCGGTATGGGGATGGACGCCGCCACCCTGCGTCGGATCTTCGAGCCGTTCTTCTCCACCAAGAAGGCTGGCCGGGGTCTTGGTCTGGCTGCCACGCTGGGCATCGTGAAAGGCCATGACGGTGCCATCCGGGTTCGGTCGCAGCCGGGTCAGGGGACCTGTTTTGAAATCCTGCTTCGCCCCGATGGCGGGGTGGTGCCGCCTGACGCGCGCTCGCCGTTGGCGCCCCCTGATCGCCTGACGACAGCGTCAGTCCTGCTTGTGGACGATGAGGACAGCGTGCGACGTGTTGCGCGCAGGGTTTTGGAGCGCTCTGCCTACCGGGTGGTGGAGGCGTCCGATGGGCCGGATGCGATTGCACTGTTTGCGGGAGCGCCTCACCTCTATGAGGCCGTTGTGCTTGACCTCGCCCTGCCAACGATGGGCGGCCGGGCCGTGCTTGCGGAGTTGCGTGCCCGTCGCGCGGAGATCCCGGTGGTGATCTGCTCTGGCTGGGCAGCCGACGACGTGGGCGACACCCTGCGCGCGTCGCCGCACACCGTGTTCCTGCAGAAGCCGTTTACGCCGCCGGAGCTGACAGGTGCGCTGGAGCAGGCGATCCGGGCAGCGGCGGCCAGCACCGTGTCGGGCGAGGTTGCGTGGGTGCCCGAGCTAACCGACCCGCGATAACCGACAGGTAGCCCGCCGCCTTAGGCGCGGATGCGCCGCCGGGCCATCTCGCCCTCGATCTGCCGCTCAGCTTCGACATAGCGGTCGATCTGGTCCCGCAGCTGGTTTGCCTCAGGGGTGTAGAGGTGGACCTGCTGCTGGAGGATGTAGGAAAGACGCCTGCTGGTCATCCGGACGTGGTCCAGGTTCTTCATCAGCACAAGCGGATCCATCGACGCGAGGTCAGACGCGGGGTACATCTCGTTCATCGCCAGCAATGCTAGCCCAAGCGGGGCGGCCCTTGCGGGGCGTTTGGCGCGGCGGGCTGTTCCGGAGCGGCTGCCGCGGGTAACCTGCTTACTGTCGGGGTTCGGGCAGGAGGGTGGTTGATGCGGACGATCGCAGGCGCGCTGCTGGTGTTCCTCGTTGCCGCGTGCGCCGGGGGCGGCTCGCCCACTGACGTCCCGTCAGCTGCGCCCTCGGTTGCGGTGTCAGCTGCGGCGTCGGTTGCACCCGCCACCACGGCCGTGCCGACGGCCGCCGCGACGGCAACCCCAACCACACCGCCAGCACCAACGGTGCCGCCGGCACCCACACCCACACCCCGGGCCTGTCTGCCAGACCCAATTTCGCTTGCGGATCTCATCGGCATCGACAAGCCGCAGGGGCCGCTGTCGGCCAAGTTCCCGCAGATTGCCGGACCGTACGGCGAGCACGCGTTTGCCTGCATCGGCGGCGCCTCAATCACGTTCAAGGCCTTTGTCGCCGTGCCGGAGGGACTCGGTGGCGTGACGGCCTTCAGTTACGAGCCCGCGTGGTTCTTCACGGGCTACTGGGTGCAGCCAACGGCCGCTGTGATGGACCCCGCGTTCCCTGAGTTTGGGGCCGGCCCGTGGCTCGCCATGGCAATCCCGGACAAGGCAGGCAACTGCTGGGGCGCGGACGGGATCAAGGACCCGAAGTGCCCGTTCAGTCCCTACGTGGGCAAGTGGGTGATGGTGACCGGGCACTAC
>CAIXZV010000108.1 GCA_903924005.1 uncultured Chloroflexota bacterium
CACGGCTCTGAACACTCTTTCCCTACACGACGCTCTTCCGATCTGTACCGGTGCTGAACGGAACGCGGTGGACCCAGAGCTGGATGGTCTGCCAGCCGCCTGAGAGCGCGCCGCCAAAGCCCAGCGCCACCAGGATCACGACACCGGCGATCGCCCACGAGGCCAGCGGCAGGAGGTTGGGGATGTCGCCGCTCTCAAAGAGCGCAGTGGCGGCGCCGCCATCGGGCCGGGCGCCGGGCGCGCGACTGCGGATGGAGCGGTCGTCGTCGATGCCAAAGCCAAAGGCGTTGGGGCGACCCTGACCCTGACGCTCGGCCTGTCGCTGGGCCTCGGCGAGACGGTCCGCCATCTGGCGGATGCGCCCGGGGCGCTCCGGATCGGCTGGCGGGGCGAGCCGGCCAGCAAGCCAGAGGTTGGCCAGGAGCACGATCAGCGCGCCCACGAGACCCGCGGCAAAGAGCACGCCCTGCGAGCCGATGCGCGTCCAGAACACTTGGTCAAAGCCAACGCTGGTGTACCAGATGGCGTCAGTCCAGAGGTTGACGCCGGCACCGGCGAGGAGGACCACTGCCACCACGACGATGATCACGGCGGTCAGACCGGCACGGCGGATCAAGGTGCCAATCGATGGGGGCTCGGCGCCATCTTCGGCGCCGCCAACCGGGCGCCCCGTGCGGGGGTTGCGCGGGGGTGCACCTCTGCCGTCGCTGCGGCGGCGCAGCGGAATCGGCTCGGCGTCGTTGTCGTCGGCGTCGTTGTTGCTGGCGTCGTTGGTCTCGTCAGTGTCGTCGGCCTGCGCCGGCGTCTCGTCGTCAGTCACGGGCTCGCGGCCCTCCGTCTCGGCGCGCCGCCGCTCCAGTTCCCGCTTGAACTCGTCGAACAGATCACCCATGTCCCGGAGTCTAGCCCCTCGGGTGCGAGGAACCGCGCGACGAGTGGCCCGTCAGCGGCCTTGAATCGCGCCTGACTTACGGCAGCACGTACCGTGCGGCCGGGATGCGGGCTTGGGCCAGGGATGCCTCAGGGCCGGTGCAGGGACTCCACGGCGCGGCTAAACCCGGCCAGCACCTGGTCGGCAAGCTGGTTGGGCGTCATCGTCGCCACGAGCGCAGGCTCCCACCGGAAGGCCGTGCGGATGGCCAGCGGACAGCGCCACGGGCGCGTCTGGTCCTCGGGCGGGTAGAGCGGGGTGAGGCGGATGGACAGCCGGCCGTCCACCTCGCGGATCATCCCCGACAGCGCGCCAGCAAACGCCGGGCCCATGCGCAGAAGCGGCGGGTCGGCGGGCGGCCCGGATGCCGGCGCCACATCGCGGAAGCTGACCACGCCCTGATCATCGGTTACCCAGAAGACGGCCAGCCACCAGTCATCGGGCCCGTCAACGGGCTTGGCCATCGATGCCTCAAGCCGACGCTCACCGATGCGCACCACGTGCGCCTTGAGGTAGCCGGGTCCCGGATGGGGCAGACGCTCTGGGCGCTGGCCTGCGGGCTGGCCTGCGGGCTGGCCTGCGGACGGGCCTGCGGACGGGCTCGCGGGCGCGCCATCGGCGGCGTGGTGGTCGCTCATGGCCGCGAGGATACCGGCGGGCCAGCCACAAGGTGCCTGTCGCTAACCCGAACGATCAGGGCTTCGGCAGCGACGCCAAGAACGCCAGCAGCCCAGGCTCAAACCCGGCGCGACCCTCTTCCATCGGCAGGTGGCCCGCTCCCGGCACCACGAGCCACTGCGAACCGGGGATGGACGCGCGCAGCGCCTCGCCCGTGGCGATGGGGATCCAGGGGTCCTTCTCACCCCAGGCCACCAGCACCGGTCGGCCCTTCGACAGGTCAGCAACCGGCCCGGCCAGGGCGTTCTCCCCCGAGTCCCGGA
The DNA here is from genome assembly GCA_903924005.1 of uncultured Chloroflexota bacterium. Taxonomy (GTDB): domain Bacteria; phylum Chloroflexota; class Limnocylindria; order Limnocylindrales; family CSP1-4; genus CAIXZV01. The sequence goes on from CAIXZV010000108.1 coordinate 1,873, forward strand.
TCACGCCCAGCAGCGCCAGGTCCCAATTGGTGATCTGCACCGCCGCGCCGTACGCCGCAACGTCACCGGCTGTGGGGAAGGTGGCGTCTGCGTACGCCGAGCGAAGCATCTTCTCCAGCGTGTCGCCGCCAAGGCCCAGTCGCACGGCGAACTGCGCGATGCGCCGGATCGGCTGTACACCCAGCAGCGCAGCGGGGATGCCGCCCAGCGGTGAGGACGATGCCTCCGGCGCCACAACCGCCGCGTCCACCAGCACCAGCGCCCGCACACGGTCTGGCGCAATCTGCGCGGCCTGCGCCACAACGTTGCCGCCCATCGAGTGGCCTACAAGGACCGCGCTCTTCACGCCAACCGCGTCCATCACGCTAAGGACGAGGCGGGCCTGCGCCAGGTGCGAATAGTCGGCGTCCCAAGCCTTGCCCGTCAGGCCGAAGCCACGCAGGTCCATCGCCACCACGCGGTACCCGGCGGCGGCCAGCGTGGCGCTGGTGAAGCGCCAGGAGTATGTGGCGCCGCCAAAGCCATGGACTAGGACAACGGCAGGCCCGTCAGCCGGTCCGACGGTGACAACGTAGGTGGACGTCCCGCCGATGCTGATGAAGCGGCCGTTGGGTCCGGCGAATGCGGCGGCGTCCTTGCCGCTGCCGCCCGGGAGCGGCAGGATCAGCGCCGCAACGAGCGCCGCAACAACGAGAACGACAACGAGGAGCAGGATCCTCTTGAGCAGGCCGAACAGGATGCGCATGCCTGTCGTTCGTTGGCGAGGCTGCGACGGATGGGATCAGGCCGATGGCCGACCCGGTTGGGGTCAGCCGCGGGTGGGTCCCTTGGCCGCGGCGTCGGGATCCGGCTCGAGGGTGGGCTCCGTGCTGGCGGGCGCACCACCACCCACCTGGGAGAGGTGGATCCCCTGCTCAGCAAGGGCCTCCGACTTGCGGGCAACCACTTCGGCAACGGCCTCAGCGCGGTCTGCCTCAAACTGGAGGCGGAGCATCTCGCGTCGGACGGCGTCGTCCGGCGGAGCCAGCGAGGCCATGTCCTCTGGCGCTACTTCGGTGTCGCTGACGTCGCCCGTGAGGAAGGCGAGCAGCCGTCCGCGCTGGCGTGGTGGGGCCGCGGCGCCGCGCAGCAGGGCTGCGGCATCAATTGCGGTGACACCGGGCACGTTCGCATCGGTTGCCCCGGCAACGCCAAGCGCAGCCTGACACGACGGACAGTGCGCCGGGGCCGGCTCCGGCAACAGCGCAGAACACCATGGGCAGCGCGTCCCGGCGTCAGTCATCGGTACCACCCCAAGCCATCTGGCGTCGATTCCTCCCTCGAACGGGCCGCAGGGCCCTGAGGGATGCATTTTGCGCCTTATCGTCTTGTGGTGTCGCTAGTTCTTTTGGGTGATCTGACCACCAAGTCACACCGCAACCCAACCGGGCGTCTCGCACCTGTGCGCAACCATCTCCGTGGCCGGCTCCCCGCCCGGCCCGTGACCGCCTTCACGATGCCTGCCCTGCGCGGCGCGGCGCTGTTTCTCGCCCTGTTCACGTCGATTGGTCTGGTGGGCGAGGTCCGCGGGCGGACCGCCGACATGAGCCTCTGGTGGATTGACCTGCATGATCTGGCGTTTGGCGAGCGCTTTGCCTTCCTTGGCGCGGTCTCATGCCTGCTTGGGGCGTGGGCGGTGCGGCCGATCGCCGGGCGGCGTCGCCGGTGGATGACCGTGGCGCTGGTCGCGGTGGCGGCGGTCCTCGCGCTCCGCGACATCGGCACCTTCTATGCGGCCGTTGGCGCGGGCAACGTCCGGCCATTCCTGCCGGTGCCGCTGTCAATCGTGGTGGCGGCGGTTCTGGGCGCCATTGCTCTGGCAGTGGCCACGGGCCGCGGCGCCGCGCCTGTGGGCATTGCAAAGCGGGACCTGATCCGCCTCGCCGTCGCGACCGCCGCCGTCGCGCTGGCATTCCCGCTGGCGCAGATGCTGTTCTTTGGCACCACGGACTACCGCCGCCCGGCCGATGCCGCGGTTATCTTCGGCGCCCAGGTCTACCCGTCGGGGCAGCCGTCACAAACGCTTGCGGATCGCATCGCCACGGGCGTTGAACTGTATCGCCAGGGGCTGGTGCCCATGCTGATCATGTCGGGCGGCGTGGGCAAAGAGGGCTTCGACGAGGCGGCCGTCATGCGGGACGTGGCGGTGGCCGCCGGCGTGGACCCGACGGCAGTCGTCGTGGACTCCGCGGGCGTCACCACGGAGGCAACCGTTGCCAACGTTGCGGCGCTGCTTGGGCTCCGGTCTGGTGGCCCAACGCGGCTGATCGCGGTGAGCCAGGCGTACCACCTGCCACGCGTGCAGCTGGCCTTCGCCGTGACGGGCATCGATGTGCTCACGGTGCCCGCTGTGGACCCGCAGTTCATCGGCCCCATGCCCATCATGATCGCCCGCGAGGTTGCCGCGTTCTGGGCGTATGACCTGCGGGTGTGCCTCGGCTGGTGATCGGCCCCGGCCCCGAGCCCGAGCCCGCCCCGGCCCCGAGCCCGCCCCGGCGCACCCCGCCCACGCTGATCGGTGGCACCGATCGATTCCCGGCCTCAGACCCTCGACTGATCGGTGGCACCGATCAAATCGCCCGATTCCGGG
>CAIXZV010000109.1 GCA_903924005.1 uncultured Chloroflexota bacterium
AGGCCTTCCCCGGTGTACAGGCGCTGGACGACGTGCACCTGGACGTCGAGGCGGGCACGGTGCACGCCCTCATGGGTGAGAACGGCGCCGGCAAATCCACATTGATGAAGGTGCTCGCGGGCATCTACCACGCGGACGCCGGGACCATCTGGTTCAACGGCGCTGATGTCAGCATCCCCGACAGCTCCAAGGCGCTGAAGCTCGGGATCTCGATGATCCACCAGGAGCTCTCGCCGGTCCCGGCGATGATGGTGGCCGAGAACATCTTCCTTGGACGCGAACCCCTCAACCGGTTTGGCATGGTTGACCGCGGTCAGATGATCGCGAAGGCCCAAGCCCTGTTTGACAAGTGGGGAATCGCCATCAACCCGCGCGCAACGATGCGCTCGCTGGTTGTGGCGCAGATGCAGATGGTTGAGATTGCAAAGGCGATCTCGTATGACTCGCGTCTGATCGTGATGGACGAGCCCACCTCAGCCATCAGCGAGCGCGAGGTTGCGCACCTGCACCGCATGATCAAGTCGCTCAAGGAGAGCGGCGTCGCGGTGATCTACATCACCCACAAGATGGACGAGGTCTTCAAGATCTCGGACAAGGTCACGGTCTTCCGCGACGGCAAGCACGTTGCCACCATCCCGGCCGCTGACCTCGACCGCCAGAAGCTGATCACGTTGATGGTGGGCAGGGAGCTCACGCACCTCTTCCCGAAGGAAGACGTGCCGATTGGCGAGATCGTCATGTCCGTCCGCGGCCTCACCCGTCATGGGGTGATCACCGACATCTCGTTTGACCTGCGGCGCGGCGAGATCTTGGGTCTGGCGGGCCTGATGGGCGCCGGGCGAACGGAGGTCCTTGAGGCGCTGTTTGGCGTCACCAAGGTGGATGCCGGTGAAGTCACCGTCAACGGCAAGGTGGTGCACATCAAGTCCCCATCCGATGCCATCAATGCCGGGATGGGCCTCCTCACCGAGGATCGCAAGAAGACCGGGATCATGGGCGCCTTGTCTGTGCGCGACAACATGGTTGTGGCGGCGCTGGCGCGCTTCAGCCCGGGAGGCATTCTCCGGCCCGGCATGATTGAGGCTGCGGCCAGGGCTGAGCGTGACGCGCTTGACATCAAGACGCCAAGCCTCAGCCAGCTGATCAAGAACCTCTCTGGCGGTAACCAGCAGAAGGTGCTCGTCTCGCGCTGGCTGCTCACGTCGCCGGAGATCCTGATGATTGATGAGCCCACGCGCGGCATCGACGTTGGCGCGAAGTCCGAGATCCACAAGCTGATGTCGGGTTTGGCCAAGCAGGGCAAGGCGATCCTGATGGTCTCGTCCGAGTTGCCCGAGATCCTCGGCATGAGCGACCGCGTCCTCGTCATGGCAGGCGGCAGGATAACGGCCGAGTTCAGCCGCGAAGAAGTCACCCAGGAGAAGGTCCTCGAGGCGGCGACCCTGGTCGCCCCCGCGGCCTGAGCGAGGAGCACACGATGACTGCAGCCGCCACCACTCCCCGCGAAGGTGCAGGACGGGACCGGGTCACCGGCCTCCTGCGCAAGTACCTGATTGTCTTCATCTTCCTTGGGATGTGCGCGCTTCTGGCGATCTTCTCGCCCGATCACTCCTTCCTCAAGCCGCAGAACCTGATCAACGTCGTCCGCCAGATTTCCGTCATCGGGCTTCTGGCGATGGGCGTGATGCTCTGCATCATCACGATGGGCATCGACCTCTCGCTTGGCTCGGTCCTCGGGTTCTCGGCGGTTGTGGCTGCCAGCCTGGTGCAGCAGCCCGGCTGGAAGGAGGCCATCTACCCCGGTCTCCAGTTGCCGGCCATCGCGGCCCTCCTTGCCGGCCTCGCCGCGGGCATCCTCCTCGGTGGCGTCAACGGCTTGCTGATCTCGGGTTTCCGGATCCCGCCCTTCATCGCGACGTTGGGCATGATGACCGCCGCCCGCGGCTTTGCGTACATCTACTCAAACGGCCGCCCGGTCTCAACGCTCAATGACGACTTCCTGTTTCTTGGAAGGGGCGACATCGGCGGGCTCCCGGTGCCGATCATCATCTTCCTAGCCGTCGTGGTGCTGATGCACCTGATGCTGACCTACACCCGGTTTGGTCGGCACATCTACGCCATCGGCGGCAACGAGGTTGCGGCCCGCGTTTCGGGCATCAACGTCGGGCGCACCAAGGTCTTCATCTACCTGATCTCCGGCATGCTCGCGGGTCTTGGCGGCGTCGTCCTCACGGCGCGCGTCCAGTCCGCCACCCCTGCCCTTGGCATGGGCTTCGAGCTTGACGCCATCGCCTCGGCCGTCATCGGCGGCACGTCGTTTGCCGGCGGCATCGGCACGGTCTGGGGGACGGTTGTTGGCGCGCTGATCATCGGCGTCATGAATAACGGCCTTGACCTGCTGAACGTCTCGCCGTTCTACCAGCAGGTGGTGAAGGGCGTGATCATCGTCGTCGCGATCATCATCGACGAGCGCAAGAACCGCTAACTCTCGCCGCTCTCGGCGGGCGCAGCTCCTCGCGCCCGCTCCTCTTCGCGTAACCCTGACGCCGGGGCCCACCTCCACGG
>CAIXZV010000110.1 GCA_903924005.1 uncultured Chloroflexota bacterium
AGTCCGCGGCCCGAGTGCGGTTGGTGGTGCCCACCTCGATCAGCCGCGCCCCGGCCCGCGCGATGATTTCCGGGATCCGCACGCCGCCGCCAATCTCCACAAGCTCGCCCCGCGAGACCGCCACGGACCCGCGGCGTCCCGACAGCCCCACGGCCAGCAGCAGCGCGGCCGCGTTGTTCCCGACAACCAGCCCCGCCTCGGCACCGGTGAGTGCGACAAGGTGCTCTTCGGCGGCGCGGAAGCGTCGGCCGCGCTTGCCAGTGACCTCGTCCAGCTCCAGATAGCCGTAGTCGGCGGCAGCGGCAGACGCGGCCAGCACAGCGGCGCGCGGCCAGGGCGCCCGGCCAAGGTTGGTGTGCAAGATCACGCCCGTTGCGTTGATCACGGACGCCGGCACCGGCCCGGCCAGCCCGGCATCGGCAGCGGCAGCAGGATCCGTGAAAGAAGCCGCAATCGACAGGATCGTGTCGGCCAGTTCGCGCGGCGTCCTTGCCTGCGCGTGCGCTCGTCCGCGGCCAGCCAGCAGCCGATGGCGCTCTGCGGCGAGAACCTCGCGGACAAGCTCGGTCAGCGCCTCGGGCTCCGTGGCGCCGGCCTCCGCGCGGACCAGCGCAAGGACGCGCTCAACCGAAGGCGGGCGTACCGGCGTGGCGTCAGGGGGCTTGGTCGTCTTGGCCTGCGGGCTCATGGCGCGATCATCGCAGGATGCGAGCCTGAGCCGCTAGCATCAGCCGATGCAGGCCACCCGAGCCCCGGACATCATCGTCGTCGGCGGCGGCATCGTTGGCACCGCGGCAGCCGCGTTCCTGGCCGAGGCGGGCGCGCGCGTCATGCTCGTGGAGCGCGAGGGGCTGGCGTCGGGCGCTTCGGGCGCCAACTCAGGCTCCGTCCAGCACCCGTTTGACCCGGTCCTCACACAGCTGTACCACCCCACGCTTGCGCTGTACCAGCAGCTGGCCGAGGAGATGCCGGGCTTCCGCATCGACAGCCGGCCCGCCGGGCTGCTCCTGCTTGCGCACGACGAGGCGACCGTGCGCGCCGAAGCTGAATTGATGACTTCGGCCTACTCCTACCTGACAACCGATGTGGTGGGCGGAGCCGACCTTCAGACGATTGAGCCAGCGATGGCACCCGATGTCTGGGGCTGTCTGTTCAACCTTGCCTACCCCATCGCTCCCGGGTCCGGCACCTATGCCTACGCCACGCTGGCCGAAGAGCTGGGCGTTGTCATCCGGGCAGGCCGCGCGGCGGCGCTTGAGGTGGAGGGCGATCGCGTCGTCGGCGTGCGCGTCGATGGGCGCGTCTTCCGCGCCGATGCGGTTTTGGCGGCCGCAGGCCCCGGCACGTCTGCCCTGCTGGACCCCACCGGTCGATGGGCGCCGATCGCGCCGGTCTGGGGCGTGGTGGTGGAGACGGCGCACGCAGCGCACGGCGGCATGGTGCTGGAGGCGGTGGAGCCGTACGGCGAAGGTGGCCTGAACTTCCACTACGTCCTGTGCGACGGCGCAGCGTCCGTGGGCTCAACGCACCTGGCTGACGAGCCCGTCCCGGCCGACTGGGTTGAGCGCGTGCTGGTGAACGCCGCCGGGTTCCTCCCGGCCATCGCCGACGCGGCGATCCGCAGCGTGCGCTGCTGCCCCAGACCACAAAGCGCCGATGGGCGCCCGCTGATTGGCTGGGTGCCGGGGCTGCGGGGTTTGGCGGTGTGCGCGGGTCACGGCCCGTGGGGAGTGTCCACGGGTCCGGGCTCGGCCCGGCTGGCGGCGGACCTGCTGCTGGGCCGCTCCCCCATGATCCCGCCGGAGCTGGATCCGGCGCGGTTTGGGGCGCCACGCGGCTGACGACGTCTGCGCCACGGCTCGGGCCGCCCGGCGATCCAACTGCGCGGTGCGCGAGCGTTCTGCCCGCACTGGTGGCCATCTGCGCGGCGGCGGGCATCCGGAACGCGCAAACGGCCACCGGCCTGGACCAATCGACGCGCCCGGTGCGCGGTTGGGCCTCTGGGTGACCAGCGGCGCGCAAGGGGCTGCGCCAGCTGGCGGGAGCGCATGGGAGTTGAACCCACCGCGCGACGCCGAGCGCCGCGCCACCAGTGTTGAAGACTGGGAAGCCCACCGGGACCCAACCGCTCCCGACGCGATGGTATCGCCCGGGCGTCACGCTCAGGCGGGCGCCTCTAGCGGCGGCGGTCCGTCAGCCACTCGAGGTAGCGCGCGTCAAACTCCGCCACGAGACGCGCGCGCTCCTTCATGACCGCCGCCCACTCGTCGAGCGCGGCGGCACCAGCGTCGGTCAGTTCGTAGTCTCGACGCGCCGGGCCCGTGCCCGTAACCCAAACGCTGCGGACCTGGCCCGCCTCCTCGAGGTCGCGCAGCGTGCGGTAGACCTGTCCAACGTCAACGGAGCCTGCGGTGATGCCCACCTGGGCCAACTCGCCCACGATGGCGTAGCCGTGCGCGGCACCGCCCGCCAGCATCGCGAGGACAAAGGGCTCCATCCAGCGGTGGCGGGAACCAACCGGTGCCCAGCCTCGATGAATGGGAATGCCGGCAGCGTCACGATCTGAAGCAATGGCGAACGGCGTGGCAGTCGTGGACGTGACATTGGGCGCATCGGGATCGTTGCCCGGCGCAACCGCCGTCTGAGGGTCCGGCAGCGAGCTCTCCATCAGGGTGTCATCAGTTGATGTTCCGGGTGCATCCATATTGTCGGAGCATAAGTGTCCCGTCTTCCCAACGCACCACCCGTTCAGCCAGCCGCAGCCCCGATCGGGTGCGCCATCCCTGCCGCCAGAACGTCGGCCTCGTCAGGCGCAACCCCGCGCTCGACGATCCGCAGATATGCCTCCTCCTCAGCGAGATGGATCTTGAGCAGCGCGTAGAGCTGGAACAGGGTCCGGCGGACAGCCAGCGTTCGGGCAAGCGTGAGCGGCTCTGTCGCCTGCTTGTCGCCAACGGCCGCGAACTCCGCCACCAGACGGCGGATCTCCACGTGCTCACGCCGCATCGGCGCCATCGAGTGGCCGTTCTGGAACATGCGCTCCAGTTCCGGGTAGATGGTGTGCTCCGACGCATCGATATGCGGCAGGAGGGTCCCTTCAAGGAACGCCCGAGCGGCGACGAGACTTGCCCAGGCCTCCTCCGCCGGGGCCGTCATGAGGCTGTCAGCCATCGCGGGCATCGCATCCACGTTGTGGAGGAGACGGCTGTGGTGCTCGTGCGCCACCTGCGGCAGGGACTGCGTCATCGTGTGACTCCTTCGCGGGCGTTGTCGCGGGCAAGCGCAACAAAGAACAGGGCCACCGGCCGATAGACGGCATGGGCAAGCTTCATGAACGGGGCCAGGAGGACAAGCTCCAGCGCCACGGCGACGTGCAGCAGGAACACCCAGTAGCCCCAGACGGGTGCAGACGGGAGGTAGAGCGCCAGTTCAAGGGCGAAGCCCGTGGCACCGGTTACCCAGAGGAGCACCAGCAGCATCCAGTCGGCCGTTGTGGACGAGCGGACGGCCCGCGTGGCGGCGCGATAGCGGTCGATGATCAGGAAGGTTGTGCCGTAGAGCAGCGCGGCGCCCGCGACTGTCCCCAGCAGGCGGACGGGGTACCAGAGCGGGACCGGCGCGCCGGTCTCCTTGATGCCCACAAGTGCAAGCCCGTAGTCCAGACCCGTGGCGCCAAGCAGACCGATGAAGCCCCACACAACCAGTGCATGAATAAGCCAGCGTCGGCGGAGCAGCGGCAGCGCCTGCTGGTCGGCGTCGCAGTCCTCGCGGAAGCGGGCCTGGCCGATGGCCTCGCGGGCAACGGCAAAGCGCAGAGCGCGGGCTGTGCGCCCGAGGGCGGCACGGCCGCCAACGACGCTGCGCAGGCTGACGCCCTCGCGGCGGGCGATGGCACGGGCCATCGTGGCAACCCCGGCAATCCCCGCCAGCAGCACCACGATCATCACCACGATGCCGGTGTTGTGGATGAGCTCCTCGGGGATGAACGTGAAGATGGCGAGGGTCTCGCCGCTCTGCGGGCCGTGGGCCGAATACATGAACAGGGCGAAGAACAGCGCCAGCGCAACGGCGATGATCGTGGCAAGGATGGGCTGCGTGTACATCGTGCGGGCGACACGGGTTCGGTCGTAGCCGGCAATGGCGTAGCGACGGGCGGCCGCCATGAACTCACTTGGATCTGCCTTTGTGGGGCAGCTGTCGGAGCACTC
>CAIXZV010000111.1 GCA_903924005.1 uncultured Chloroflexota bacterium
CCATCTGCGCGGTGGCGGGCCTCCCGCGGCCCGGCCGAGCGCTCGGATGGCTCCCAGACCGGACCATTTGTGCGGGGACTGCGCGCTTGGGCCACGGGGCGGCCCAAGCTCCGCCGCGCAGGAACACTTCATCGACATCTGCCGGATGCTCGGCGTGCCCACGCCCGGCGAGGCGGACCCGACGGGCACCTGGTACGCGTTCGAGAAGGGCGCCGGCAAGACCGACGGCGGCGGCCGAGCGCGTCGCCCGGTTCCTGGACCGGCTCCTGTTCTGCACGTACGCCGAGGACGCGGGCGTCCTGCCGCAGGGGCTGCTCTCGCGCCTCGCCGAGGCCACCTCCCACGACCCGGGCGAGTTCGCCGCCCAGCTCTGCGCGCTCTTCGGCCACATGGCGGGGAAGGGCGGCTTCTTCGGCGTCGAGCGGGTGGACTGGTTCAACGGCGGCCTGTTCGCGGACGCGGACGCGCTGGTGCTCACCCGTGGGGCAGTCCCGTCCAGCACAGCCAACTGCTGCCACTCTGCTGCGATGGGCAAAGAGAAGCCCCCGCGGGTCATCCCGTGGGGGCTCTTCAATGTGCGCGGGAATTGGTGAGCGAGCAGGGATTCGAACCCTGAACCTAGTGATTAAGAGTCACTTGCTCTACCGTTGAGCTACTCGCCCGGACCGGCCGGAAGGATACCGCATGTTTCGGGGACGGCGCGGCCGTTCCGTCAGCGCACCCTCACGCTTGCGCTTGTGGATGTGGCGTTGTACCCGGCGTCACCCGCGAAGGCCACGGCAATGGAGTAGGTGGCAGCCGTTGCGGGTGCCGTGACAGCCACCGACGCGGTGCCAGTGGCGCTGGTCACGCCGGAGTACGTGACGCTGTTGAGTTTGAAGGTCACGGTGCGTCCGGCCAGGGCCACACCGGCCGATGTCTTGAGCGTTGCCGTGAGCGTCACGCTCTTGCTGCGGGTTGCGGACGTGGCGCCCGTGTACTTGAGGCTGGGCGTGGCCAGGTTGACCTTGAGCGCGGCCGAGGCCGAGGCGGTTGCGTAGCCGCTGTCGCCCGCAAACGAGATCGCAATGGGGTACGACCCGGCCGCGGCGGGCGCCGAGCGGGTCAGGGATGCCACGCCGCTGTTGTTGGTGGTGGCGCTCGTGGTGGTGCCGTTGAGCGTGAAGCTCACGCTCTTGCCGGACACGTTGGTGCCGGTGCTGGTCTTGAGGGTTGCCTTGAGCGTGACCTGGCGCCCGAGGTGGCCGACGTGGCGCCGCTGTACGTGAGCGCCGTGGCCTTGGGGGCGCCGGTGACCGTGAAGGACGCCGCGCTGGTGCCGGTGCCGAGCGGCGCCGCGACGACGATGACGCCGGTTGTGGCGCCCGCCGGGACGGTGGCGCTCAGGGCGGTGTCCGCAGTGACGGTGAACGCGGCGGACGTGCCGTTGAACGTGACGGAGGTGGCGCCGGTGAACCCGGTGCCGTTGATGGTGACCGTGGCGCCGGCCGGACCGGTGGCGGGCGTGAACGAGGTCACGTTCACGGGACCCACAACCACATCGGTGGCGCTGCTCGAGAGCGTCCAGCCCTCCAGCGCATAGCTGTTCACAAACGCCCACGAGAGCTCGCCCCAGCCGTTGGAGCCCCAGCCGGTGCCCCAGGAGTTCTCAATCCAGACGCCGCTTGCGTCGTACTTGGACGCCCACACCGCGTGGTTGCCGCGCGAGCTCTCGCCGGCCACCGGGGTGCCGATGAGCGGGTTGGCAACGGATGCGTTGTCAAACTCGGGGTACACCGGGATGGCCAGCATGACGGGTGCGCCGCCGGCCATCGCCGCCTGGACGGCCGTCTGGTTGGCGGTGCTGCCGCCGCTGAAGATCTGGGCGTACGAGGTGGTCTTGTAGTTCGCGGCGGCCGCAATCTCCGCGGTGGTGGGCTGCGTTGTGTAGTCGTAGTTGCCCTGGGTGTAGACGCTCTGCGGCGCAATGCCCTGACTGTTGAGGATGTTGAAGTTCGCCGAGAACGAGGACCCGCGGTCCACGCCCTTGGCAATCTGGGAGTACAGGTACATCGGGGCGTAGACCGTGGTCTCGCCCAGCGCGTGATTGCGCAGCCAGTAGCGCTGGTAATAGCCGGTGGCCCACGAGGTGCAGGAGCCAACCTGACCCTGATCTCCCACGGCTGGGGCCCAGGCGCTCAGGTCCACCGAGGCTGGGGCCATCGGCGTGACGGAGAGCAGACGCTGGCCCGATGACGTGAGCCCCGCAGCCTGGCCGGGCGTGACGACGAGCCCCGTCGGGTGATGCGCTGCCGACGGCGACGCGGCGGCGGCCGGTCCCGCTGGCGCAACGAGGAGGCTGGCAGCGACAAGGGCGACGGCGACAAGGGCAAGGCGCGAACGCGCAAGCAGGCGCATGGTGGTGGCTCCGGGCGGCAGGCTGGGCGGCCCACGCCAACACGGCGCAGGACCTGCCGCATCGTCACCCGTCCCACACGCAACGGCCAGAGGCCAACGTGCCCCCCGGAGCGGTGTTCGTACCACCCCGTTCGAGGGGGGCACGTCACCCGGTCAGCTTGGCTGGTTGTCGAGCTGCGCGCGCTGGAGTTTGCCCGAGAAGTCGATGTAGACGGCCTTCCACTCGGTGAAGGTGTCCAACGCCACGTGGCCCGCCTCACGGTGGCCGTTGCCGGTGTCCTTCCAGCCGCCGAAGGGCAGATGGGTCTCGGCGCCCGTGGTGCCCGCGTTGACGTAGACGATGCCCACCTCGAAGTCGCGCATGGCGCGGAAGGCCGTGTTGACGTCGCGGGTGTAGACCGAGGCAGAGAGGCCGTAGTGGGTGCCGTTGGCCGCGGCCATCGCCTCTTCGTAACCGTCAACCGGGATGATCGAGAGGACCGGGCCGAAGATCTCCTCCTGTGCGATGGTGGCCATCGGCTTCACGCCCGCAAAGATCGTGGGCTTGTAGAAGTGGCCGGCATCAAGCGCGCCGCCCGTGGCCCGCTCCCCTCCCACCACCAGCTCGCCCTCGCGCCGGCCGATGGCGACGTAGCGGTCCACCTTGTCCACGGCCGCGGCGTTGACCAGCGGGCCGACATCGACAGACTCGTCCAGACCCGAGCCTAGCGTGAGCTTCTGCGTGCGGGCGACCAGGCGGCTCACCAGTTCGTCATGGATGTGGCGGTCCACGATCACGCGCGAGCAGGCCGTGCAGCGCTGGCCGGTGGTGCCAAAGGCAGACCACAGGATCCCGTCCACCGCGAGGTCCAGGTCCGCGTCGCGCAGAACCACCACGGCGTTCTTGCCGCCCAACTCCAGGCTGAGGCGCTTGAGCTTGGGCAAAGCCCCTTGCTTCAAGGCCTGGGCCAGGTATACCACTCCCCCATCTCCCACGCGCTTGCTCTGGGTCAGGTCCAGGTCAATGAGGCTAGCGCAGGCATTCCCCTTGAACGACGCCAGCAGACCCTTCA
>CAIXZV010000112.1 GCA_903924005.1 uncultured Chloroflexota bacterium
GGTACCGAGGGAGGGAGTCGAACCCACACGACCTTGCGATCACTGGTACCTGAAACCAGCGCGTCTACCATTCCGCCACCTCGGCACGACCTCGAACCGGGCGGCCCGAAGGCTCACCGGTCCGCGGCGAGCCGCCACGATAGCACATCCCAATACCGATCGCCCGAGCGCGTGATGAGTCTCGGGGTGACGCCGGAGACCCCGCGGGTGACCACAATGTCCTGTGCCCAGGCCACGGGAATCAACGGCATCCGGGCCGCCAGACCCTTCAGGAGCGCCGTCCACGCCGCGGTCCGCGCGTCCGCTGATCCGGGTGCCCGAGCGGCTTCCAGGAGCGTGTCCAGGGCCGGATCCTGATACCCGGCAACGTTTGACCCGGTGGTGCGAACCTGGGTTGACGCCAGCAGCGGGTACAGGTCTGGCTCAAGACCCAGCGAGACGTCCAGCACGGCTGCCGTGAAGTCTCCGGCGCGGAGACGGGCCGTGAGGTCGGATCCCGCCAGCGGGGTCACAACCACGTCAAAGCCCAATTGGCGCCACGCGTTCCCAACGGCCGTGCCGATCAGCGACAGCCTGCGGTTGGCGTCCAGCGGCACCGTGAGGATCTCCATCTGGTAGGCCTTCTTGCTCTTCGGCGCCGCCCAGAGGCCGCCAACCTTGGTCCAGCCAAGCTTCGCCAGCGCCTTCTCCGCTGCCGCCGGGTCATACGGGATGGACCCCGCAGCCCGCGCGTCGTACGCCCAGGAGCCGGGCGGGATCAGCGTGTCCGCCACAACACCGGCGCCGTCAAGGACGCCGCTCACGATTGCTGAGCGGTTGATAGCGCCCACGAGCGCCTTGCGGATGTCGGCGCTCCGCAATTCCGGGTGCGTGGCCCGCAGGTTCAGCACCACGGTGGTGAGCATCGTTGTGGGGTAGCGGACGGCGTCAGTGCCCGGGAGGGTCTGCAGATCCTTGGCCACGGCGCCCGACAGTCCATCGGCAGCGTCAATGTCGCCTGCGCGGAAAGCCGCCTCGAGGGCAGCCTCGGACGTGTAGAAGTAGATGGCAATCGAATCGATAGGTCTGGACCCTGGCGCCGGTGTCACCAACGGGAGCGGGGTCGGCGCGGGCGTGCGTGTGGGCGTGGCGCTGGCGCCGCTCGCCGAGGGGCTGGCGGAACCGCTGGCCGCGGGCGTTGCGGAGCCAGCAGCCGTTGGCGTGGCCGATGGCGACGGCGAGGCGCTGGGCGACGGCGAGGTTGACGGCGGTACCGACGGCACGGTTGATGGCGAGGCGCCGGGCCCGCGGGTGGCGCTGACCGGCTGCAGAACGGCGTGGGTGCTGTCGATCAGGGCGAGCGAGTACGGACCCGTGCCCACCGGGCTCAGCGCAAAGTCGCTCGTGCCGAGCTCCGCCATCGGCACGTCGCTGAGCAGATGCGCCGGCAGCAGCGGCTGTGTCAGCGCAGCGAGGAACCCGGTGATGGGCGTGGCAAGCGTGAAGCGCACGGTCTTGGCGTCGATGGCGGCAGCCGTCACCTCGGCCCAGGAGGCCGCCATCGCGCCTGAGGCGGAAGGGTCCTTCAACGCCTGGAGCGTATAGACAACGTCGTCCGCCGTGACCGGCTCGCCGTCCTGCCACGCAGCGTCTTCGCGGATCTTGAACGTCCAGACAGTCCCCGTCTCGTCCTGCGTCCACGATGCGGCAAGATCCGGCAGCAGGTCGCTCCCCGGCCCCAGTTTCACAAGCCCGCTGAAGATCAGCCCAACCAGCGTCCGCTCCACGCGGCTGTGCGCGGTGACGGGGGTGATGGACTGCGGGACGCCGACGACACCTTCGCGGTAGGTCAGCGAGACGGCGACGCTTGCCGACGGCTCCGGCGTGGAGCCTCCGATGACCGGCACATTGCCCGATGGCTGTGCGATCACACCGATGGACACTGCCAGCACCGCCACGAGGACGGCTGTGACCGCCCGGTCACGAATGGTCGTCATGCGGCTGCCTCGAAGCAGGGCGTCCGCCCTGCGGCGGCCGCGATCACTTCTGGGTGGAGAACGACACCAGCGCGAAGACGATGAACAGCACCATCAGGACGACGGTGAACTGCCAGAGCCGGCGCTCAATCCCGCGGCGGCTGCGATAGACAGCCGAATCGCCGCCGAACGTGCCGGACAGGCCCGTACCGCGTGCCTGCAGCAGGATGGCCGCGATAAGCGCGACGCTCAAGAGGATCTGGCCGATGGCCAGGATCGCGTTCACGAGTGGAAAACCTCCGGGGTATATCGGAGGCGGATGGTAGCAGACACGGGCGCTCTGCCCGGGCGTCCAGCCGCGCCCCGCCGCTTCAGGCCGGGTCGAGACGCGAGGTACCAGTCA
>CAIXZV010000113.1 GCA_903924005.1 uncultured Chloroflexota bacterium
CCAGCTGCCCGATGTAGAACGCCGAGTAGACCCAGCCGTAGAGCGGGAGGTCGCCAAGCTCAGTGGCCACCAGCGGCAGGACCGTGCCGATGGCAAGGGACTCCGCGGCAACCAGCGTGATGGAGGCAATGATCCCCACGGAGAGGCCGCGACGGCCGGCGGCAAAGAGCTCGGACGTGCGGCCCGTGACGGTCTGCGCGGTACTCACCCGCTGATGATGCCCGTCGCCGGGCCGTCACGCGTCAGGCGTTGCGCATCAGTAGCTGCGGTCGATGGCGAGGCGGGCCACCTTGAGCGCAATGTTGCCGCCCGGGACCAGCAGCCCGATGGTGTCCGCGCCGATGTCGAAGATCGCGTCCTTGCTCACGTGTCGGCTGATCTGCATCTTGAGCGAGGTGGCGGTCTTCACTTCGCCCGTGATGGCGTCCACTTCGACGACACCGCGGCGGTCCTTGGCCGGGAGCACAAACTCATAGGCCACGATGGGCCGGAAGACAAGCTCGATGCACTCCACCTCGAGCGACTCCTCAAACACCTGATCCGCCTGGAGCGGCCGGAGGAGCTTGGCCAGCAGGCTCCGCACGATGGCCGACGCCCGGTGCTCGGGCATGATCACCATCGTGTCGGCAGCGCTGAGTTCGGCCGGATCGGCATGCTCGGTCTTTGGCCCTGCAAGCAGCGCCGGACCGTTGGGCACATGGGCGCCGGTTGCGCCCTCCTGCCAGACCTCCTCGCGGAAGTCGTCCGCGCAGTGCTCCAGCACGGGGAAGCCAAAGGCAGCTCCTGCGCGGCCGGCACCAGCCACCGCAAAGTCGTTGCCAAGGAACGTGACGGCCCGGACGTCTGTCGCGCTGGCGGGCACGGTGTAGTCGCGCATGCGGTCGTACACGTAATGCGCCTTCGCAGCAACGTGCCACAGGGGCTCGAGGCGATGCTGCGTGGTGGCGAGCTGGACTTCCTCAGGCTTCGGGCGCGACAGGAGACCGCCAAACCCGGTGCCAAGGGCACCTGTCTTCTTCTCCTCGGCCTTGCGCAGAAGATCCTCGGGCGCAAAGCGCGGGTCCAGGGTGTAGATCTTTGGTTCGCCGAGGCTGATATCCACGATGGGGCTCCCGTGGCTGTCGGGGCGCGCTGTACCAGGCACGCCGGGGCCTACACGATAGCCGCTTGCGGTCCAGCGGTCAGCCCCCGATGAGGTTGAGCAGTTCGCCAAGCGTCTCGATCTGCTCCAACGTCCGGTAGGTGCTGTTGTTGAACGTGAAGCCCGTAAAGCCCAGGTCAAGGTAGGGCCGCAGCGCCTCGGCTGCCTGTGCGGGCGTGCCAACGCGCATGTGCGGTCGGCGTTCCGCCGGGATACGGTCCAGCAGGGCAACGGCTGCGGCCTCGGTTGTGGCAACCATCACGGGTGCGGCCAACGTCCGCTCAATCGATGCGGGGTCGCGGCCGATGTCGCCGCAGTAGCGCTCCACCAGTTCGGCCTTGTGGCGCAGCACGTCCAACCCCTGGGGGAACCAGTGGGTGAGGTCCGCATGCTTGGCGGCAATCCGCAGCGTCCGCTGCTCACCAACCCCGCCAACGATGATCCGCGGGCCGCCCGCCTGCACCGGCCGCGGCACGTTGATGGCGTCGCGAACCTGGTAGAAGCGACCCTCAAAGCTTGTCCGCTCCTGCGCAAACATGCCGCGGACAATCGTGAGCGCCTCGTCAAGACGGTCCATGCGCTCGCCGATTGGCGGGAACGCAAAGCCGAAACCGGCGTGCTCCTCTTCAAACCACGCCGCGCCGATGCCGAAGAGCGCGCGCCCTCCGCTGATCACGTCAAGCGTCGTGGCCAGCTTCGCGAGCATCGCCGGGTTGCGGTAGGTCACACCTGAGACCAGCGTTGAGAGCCTGACGCGCTTGGTCTCGCGGGCCAGCGCCGCCAGCACGGACCAGCCTTCAAGCATTGGCTCGTCCTGGGCGCCAACCATCGGGATCTGGTTGAAGTGGTCCATGACCGTGGCAAGGCTGAAGCCTGCGGCTTCGGCGGCCTTCGCCTGCGCGACTGTCCGCTCAAACGCCTCCTCGGGCGCAAGACCGGGCTGCGTGTAGGAATGGAGGTGGAGGCCAAACCAGGGGGTCGTCATGCTGTGATCCTGCGCCTGATCGGCGTTAGGCGCCGTGTGCGGCCTCGGCCCCTACCAGCTGTCGCCATCGCGCCACTCGCAGCTGATGGGCTCGCGGCCCGAGATCGGCGGCTCGGCGGGCGTCGTTGGCGTCGTTGGCGTCGGCAGCCAGAGGATCCCGCCGTCCTCGTCCTCGCTGCGCACCGGGCCGTCAGCCGTGCGCACCCACGTGGGCCCGGCCCAGACGCGCCAGCCCAGGCGCTCGTAGAACGCGGGGTGGCCGGTGCCGAGGGCGCCGAGCTGGTAGTGCCCGGCGATGTGGGCGCTGGCAGCCCGCATCAGCTCGCTGGCGATCCCCTGCCCTTGCCACACGGGGTCAACCGCCACGGCCTCCACATAGCCGGTCCGCAGCGGTTGGCCGTCCACATCAAGCAGACGCGCCACCACGGAGGCGTGGCCCACGATGCGGCCATCAGCATCGGCCAAGAAGTGGCGGCCGCCCATCGCGTGGGCGAGGTCGTCACGGCTGAAGTCGCCCGGCGGGAACGCGGCCTGGGTCAGCGCCCAGATGCCGTCCAGCGCGGCGTCGTCTAGATCGGCCGTGTCGGCCTCGCGGTACGTAACCGCTTCAGCTGCCAGATCGTCATCCATTTCCGCGAGCATACCGGCGCGCTTTGCGCCACACTCAGCAGTGATGGACAAGCCCGACGCCGCCTCTGCTCCTGTCCCCTCGCGCAATCTTGACCAGCACACCGCGCACGTCCGCGCCGCGCCGCGCGACGAAGCCGTGGTGGAGCTAATCGTGGCCCGCCCCGGCACGGATCAGCGCGAGGTGGTGACGGCCGCGCGCCTCACGCCGGAGGATGGGCTGGTGGGCGACCACTGGCTGGCCCGCGGCAGCTGGAAGAAGCCGGGCAACGCTGCCGATTTCGACGCGCAGCTCACGCTGATGAGCACGCGGGTGCTGGCAGCCATTGAGCCCGACCCTGCCCGCTGGCCCATCGCGGGCGATCAGCTCTACGTGGACATGGACCTCTCCGAGGCCAACCTGCCGCCCGGGACGCGACTCGCGATTGGCGAGGCGGAGGTGGTGGTCACCGAACTGCCGCACACCGGCTGTGTCAAGTTCGCGGCCCGGTTTGGCCACGATGCGCTGCGCTGGATCAGCACGCACGAGGGGCGGGCGATGCGCATGCGGGGCATGTACGTGCGGGTGACACGCGAAGGCGCCGTCCGGACGGGTGATCCGGTACGGCGCCTCGCCTGAGCGGGCTGGCGCTAGATCGCTAGCGCTCGGGGTTTGGTTCTGGCGGTTAGCGCTGGCGGGTCACGCGGCGGGCGAAGAGGCCACCCGCGACGAGGAAGACCAGGAGCGCGGCGACCATCACCAGCAGCATCATCGATGCCGCGCCTTCAGCGCCAGGAGTGGCCGCAACCGGCGCTGCGGGAACAGCTGCGGCCTTGTCCGTCCCGGTGACGGCACCGTTGGCCTCGCCGCTACCGGCACCTGAGCCAACCGTGACGGGTCCGCCCAGGGTCAGCGGAGCGACACCGTCGGCCATGGCGATCATTGCGTCGGCCGTGATGCCGGCGCCGGTGAGCGTCGTGCCGTCGAAGGTCACGGTGCCCGCGCCAAGGAGCTGAACAAGCAAGGCTTCGGCAGCACCCGGATCGCCCATGCAGGCCATCTTGGTGGACACGGCGACACCGGTGACCGTCAGGAGGTTCTTCTCGGCATCCCACGTGGCCGGGGCGGCAATGGTGTTGCAGCCAACTGTGGCGGTCAGGCCATCGGGTCCCATCGTGATGCTGCCCTGGACGTCATAGGACGTGGTGCCGTCAGCGATCTTGGTGATGGAGAAGAACATGCCGCCGGCCGGGAGCGGGCCCGGGGCAACCAGCGGCTGGTCCGAGGCGCCGGGGCCGGTCACGGGTACGCCGCCACCCATGGCGCAGACTTCTGAACCTTCGGGACACGGCAGGGGCACACCAACGATTGGGATGATGCAGCTGGGATCGTCCGGTGCGCACGCGACGGGCGGCTCCGCGGGCGTTGCGCCGGGGTCACCGGGGGACACGGTGGTCGGGTCCTCTGTCGGGGTCACCGCGGGATCCGGCGTCGGGTCCACCACCGGCAGGATCGTGGGATCGGTGGGTGGCACGGCCGACGGATCCACCACAGGAACCGGCGTGGGGTCCGCAGCCGAAGCCACGGCCGGCAGAGCAAGCAGCGTGACCGCTGCGAGGGCAAACATCAGGGGCAGGCGGCGCATCTGGTGGGTTCCTTCTGTGGACGGGCTGGGCTTGGTATTGCGTCTGGCTACCGTCCGATGCCGCCGAGACGACGCTCCCGCCGGTCTGGTTCCCACCTCCTCTCGGGACAACACCCTCCAGAAGCCTCGCGAAGTGCTTCGGCTTGTCCCGAAGTAGATGCAACCCTAGCCCGCCCGCGGGTCCGGGGCGCCGCTGCGGGGGCTGCCTGCATGTGCTTCGGGTCATGCCGAAGCACTTTCGACACGCACAAAAACGGGAGGGACCCGGCTGGGACCCTCCCGCGGTACGGGCCAACGTGGCCGAAGTTGGGAACTAAGGCTGCGCGGGAACCTGCAGGGGGACGAGCGGCAGGGACGCGGCGCACGCCTTGTTGGCGTCCTGGAAGGCTGCCGACGTCGGGCCGCCCGTCATCTGCATCTGGACCGTGCCGGCCGCGGCGTCCACCACGGGATCCGGCTGATCGATGCCCTTCGAGCGCATGCACGCGGCGTATGCCTTGAAGTCGGCGGCCATCTTGGTCACGTCGCCACCGGCGGTCGCGACACCGATGACGCCAGCGCCGCCGATGCCGCCAGCGCCAACCTGCAGAGATCCAGCCTGGAGCGTGCCGCTGGCGATCGTGCCGGTGCCGCTCTTGATGCCCGCGGCCTCGAGGATCGGCGTGCAGGCGTCGTTGGCGGCCTTGAACGTGGCGTCGTCAAGTGGAGCAGGTAGAGCGGGGGTGGTACCAGCGGCGGCGGTACCGGCGTCGCCCGCCGTGATCGTGATGCTGCCGCCAGCAACGCCTGAGGCGCTGCCGGTCTCCGAGCTCACCCCGACGGGCGTGCCCAGATCGACTCCGTGGTCCTTCAGGCACGCGTTGAACGCGGTAAACGCCGGGTCAACCGGGATGGCGCCACCGGCGCCGGTGCCCGAGGGCTCGGACGCCATCACGGCCGACACGCCAATGGTGGCGGCGACCACGGCTGCGCCCGCCAGGATGACGAGCAGCTGGCGTCCGAGGGGGCGTCGGGCTCGGGTCTCGATGACTTCGCTTTCCATGTGGTGCTCCTTGTGGCTGGGGACCGCCAATCGCGGTGCCTGCTTCTAGGTATCGGGG
>CAIXZV010000114.1 GCA_903924005.1 uncultured Chloroflexota bacterium
CCGTCCCCCGCGGGCACGTCCCCCTGCTGCCGTGGGAGGCCGCGGAACGCAGTGGTAGACTCGGCCGGCCGCTGAGGCCCGTCGCCCCCATCGTCTAGAGGCCCAGGACGCCACCCTTTCAAGGTGGAGATCACCGGTTCGAATCCGGTTGGGGGTACCAGCTTGCGCTGTGGGTGAGGTCCGAGGAGACACCGCATGTCGATCGGTACCGGATCGCCTGCGAACCGGCGGTCAATTCTGGCCCTGCTGCACTTGGCGCTGGCGCTGATGGTTGCCGCCTGCGGCGTTGCCGCCACCCCGTCTCCCACCCCCTCGATGGCATCGCCCGCTGATCCCACCAAGGCCGATGTGCAGGCATTTGTCGAGAAGGCCGCTGCATATGCCAAGGCCAACGGCAAGGACGCCGCCCTCGCGGCCTTCACTGCGTCCGGCGGGGACTTCCACCAGGGCCAGCTCTACATCTTCGCGTACGACTTCACCGGAACGGTCATCGCGCACGGTGGCGATCCGACGCTCGTGGGCAAGAACCTGATCACCATGAAGGATCCAAACGGGATCATGGTCATCGAGGAGCTTGTGCGTCTCGCCTCGGCAGGCTCCGGCTGGCTCTACTACACGTGGCCCAACCCCGCCCACGCCAACACGCAGGAGCCAAAGCTCGGGTACGTCGTCAAGGTGGATGACGGCTGGTTTGTTGGCTCCGGAACCTATGGCGCCGCGGCGGTCAAGCCCCAATAGGTGCACCCGCGGTGAGCCGCCGGGCCGCTCGCCGGGTGGTCTCCCCTGCTATCCTCGCGGACGTGGAGATCCTGGGCGTGACGATCCGAACCATCGTCAATGACAACGTCGCCCGCCGTTGTGACGGCTGCCGCGAGATCATCGAGGGCACCCCGTGGCGGGTGAACCTGCTTGATGTCGTCTCGCCCGAGGTTGCCGTTGGCTGGGACGAGACCGCGCTGATCAACCCGGGCCCCCACCAGTTCCACGGTGACCCCGTCTGCGTCCGCCGCTGGATGGCAGAGAAGGGCTACCTGTTCTGCCGCCGCGGCGAGGTGCGCGAGATCATGCGCCCCATCGCGCTTCCGCTGGATCCGCCGGCCTTTGGCCTCTGCGACGGGATCCACCGGGACGACCACGAGTTTGTCCCCGCCTGAGATCGCCGCGGTACCTGCCCGGCCACAGCGGATTGACGCTCCAGAACCCCAAGCCTAGACTCGGGCTGCTCCACGCTGAACCTTGAAGTGTCTAGGTTTGAGCCGCTTCCGGAGGCTGCCGTGACCGCGGACACGCCGAGCATTCGCCCCCAGTCTGAGCGGTTGGCCCTCGGTGCCGCCAGTCGGCTGCTGGGCGTGGATCCCGACACGCTCCGCCGCTGGGCGGATGAGGGCCGCGTCCCTGCGTTCACCACACCGGGCGGTCACCGCCGGTTTGACCGTACGGCACTCGAGGGGCTTGTCGCCGCCCGCCAGACCGGCCCGAGCGGGGTCCTCGCCGAGATTGGCGTCACACCAGATCGCCTGAGCGCCACCTACCGGCGCCGATACGCCGAGCGTCACGGCGCTGGCCTCGATCCGCGCACGTTTGTCCCTGAGCATGAGCGCGGGGCCTACCGCGACGCAGGCGGCAAGCTTGTTGACGCGCTAGTGCGCCATCTCGACAGCGCCGGCCCCACCAAGGCGCACGCCGAGCGTCAGGCCCTTGATGTGGGCGCGCTGCTGGGTGAGCAACTGGGGCTTCGCGGCGTGACGCTGAGCGCGGCTGTCTCGATGTTCGTCTCGGCACGCCAGCCCTTCCTGGTGGAGCTTGGCGTTCTGGCCAGACGCCGCGGCGTCAACGGTGCAAAGGTGGGCGAGATCTTTGACGCGTCCACTGGGCTTCTGGACCGCGTGCTCCTGGCGTTCATCGCGGGTCATGAGCTTGGGGCCGAGATCCGCGCCACCCTCGACCACAACTCGACGCATCCGGCACCGTGAACGCGCCGGGTCCATCCTGCGGGGCGCCGTGACCCGGCCGGTATACTCGCCCGAAGGTCAGCCACGCTTCACAAGAGGTCCGATGCGCGTCCGCAAAGCCGTCCTTCCTGCCGCAGGCTGGGGAACCCGTTTCCTGCCCGCGACAAAGGCGCAGCCAAAAGAGATGCTGCCGCTGGTTGACAAGCCGGTGATCCAGTACGCCGTTGAAGAAGCGGTGGCTGCTGGCATCGAGCAGGTCATCATCGTCACGTCCTCGCAGAAGCGCGCCATCGAGGACCATTTCGATCGATCCTATGAACTTGAGCACTTGCTTGAGGAAAAGGGCGAGATTGAGAAGCTGCGCCAGGTCCGCCACATCACGGACCTGGTCCAGGTTGCCTACATCCGCCAGAAGGAGCAGCTGGGCCTTGGCCACGCGGTGCTCATGGCGAAAGACCTCATCGGCCACGAGCCGTTTGCCGTCCTCCTCCCGGACGACGTTGTCATCGCGGATCGCCCGTGTATCGGGCAGCTGATCCACGCCTACCAGCAGCATCACGGCTCGGTGGTTGCGGTGATGGAGGTTCCGCCTGAGGACACACGCCGATACGGCGTCATCGGCGGCGATCCTGTTGGCGGCTCATCGGACGGGGACCGCACCTACACGGTCAACCAGCTGGTGGAGAAACCGGCTCCCGGGACCGCGCCCTCAAATCTGGCGGTTATCGGCCGATACGTCCTGACGCCCAAGATCTTTGACAAGCTGGAGCAGACGCAGCGCGGCTCGGGCGGAGAGATCCAGCTGACGGATGCCATCCACGCGCTCATGGATGAGCAAAGCGTGTTTGGATACGCGTTTGAAGGAAAACGCTATGACGCCGGCACCACGATGGGCTGGCTTCAGGCGTCGGTAGAACTGGCGCTGGCGCGACCGGAGTTTGGGGGCGCCTTCCGCGAGTACCTGCGTTCGCTGGACATCTGACGAAGTGACACTGAACAGGGAGACCACCCGCCAATGACCGAGATCGGGAGCACGCTGGACGGCCGATACCGTCTGCTTGAGCTGCTCGGGCAGGGCGGCATGGCAAGCATCTACCGCGCCCGCGATTCCCAACTGGAGCGCGACGTCGCCATCAAGCTGCTGCGCCCCGAGTTTGGCCGCGATCCGGACTTTCTCGCCCGCTTCCGGGACGAGGCGCGCGCAGCCGCGTCGCTGAGCCACCCCAACATCGTGGCGGTCTTTGACTTTGGCGAAGAGGAGTCGGGCCCGTACATCGTCATGGAGCTGGTTGACGGCCAGGACCTTGGCGCCATCCTGCGCGACAACGGCCCGCTGGCCCCGCGCCAGTCCGCCCGCGTGGCGGCCGAGGTTGCCAAGGCGCTCCACGCCGCGCACGTCCACGGCATCGTCCATCGGGACGTCAAGCCGTCCAACATCCTCGTGGGCCGCGATGGCCGCGTGAAGGTTGCGGACTTTGGCATCGCCAGGGCGATTGCCGAGTCGCAGATCACCATGCCGGGCACCACGATGGGCTCCGTGCACTACTTCGCGCCGGAGCAGGCGCGCGGGGAGCAGGCCACGGCCGCCTCCGACATCTACGCGCTGGGCATCGTGCTGTTTGAGTCGCTCACCGGGCAGCGGCCGTTCAGTGGGGACGGCGCCGCCGCCGTGGCGCTGGCCCGCCTGACCACCACGCCGCCGCGGCCGTCCTCGCTGCGAGGGTCCATCCCGTCCGAACTGGACGCGATTGTCCTGCGGGCGATGGCCTTTGATCCCGATGACCGCTATCCCACGGCAGCCGCAATGGCCGGCGCATTGGACGGCTTCCTGGCTGACACCGGTGTTGGCGGAGCCGCTGCTGGTGCCGCAGCCGCCGCTGCCGCTGCCGCCGCCGCCG
>CAIXZV010000115.1 GCA_903924005.1 uncultured Chloroflexota bacterium
CCCCGCGAACCAGCGGGAACGCCACCATCGTGCCCACGATCGTCGCGATGACGGTGACGATGGCCGCCACCTCCACGGATGTGAACACAGCGTTCTGGATGGAGCTGTCGTGGAGCAGCGTCTCGTACCAGTGGAGCGTGAGCCCGGTGATGGGCAGACCGGGCGTCTCGGCCGTCTCAAAAGAGAACAGCACCAGAAACGCGATGGGCAGGTAGAGGAATACAAGCACCGCGCCCGCCAGCGCGATCAGCCCCCATCGCGTCTGGCGCGCAAAGCGGCCAACCGGCATCTGGTCCAGGGCGCTGGCCTTCTTAGGCACCGGTCACCACGTCTTCAACGCGGAAGGACTTGCGGAAGATGATCATGATCGCCGTCACGAAGCCCGCGATGATGATGGCAAGGGCGGCGCCCTCGGGGAACTGCGCTTGGCGCAGGAAGTTCACCACGAGGTTGGCGATGAGGCTGCTCTGCGCGCCGCCAACCAGCGTGGGCGTGAGGAACTCGCCCAGGATCGGGATGAACACGAAGATGCAGGCGGTGATGACGCCGGCACGGATCTGGGGCATCAGGATGCGTCGAAAGGCCTGATCGGGTCGAGCGCCAAGGTCCTGGGCGGCCGTCAGCTGCGTGAAGTCAAACTTCTCCAGGGCGGCATACAGCGCCAGAACGGCGAACGGGAAGTAGACGTACGTCAGGACCACAAACACGCCCGGGTCGTCGTAGACGAAGAACATGGATGGCTCGTGGATCAGCCCCAGGCCCTGAAGGAGCTGGTTGAGCGCGCCGTGCTCGCCGAGGATCGCCTGCCAGGCGTAGACCCGGAGCAGGTAGCTGGTCCAGAACGGGACGATGACCGCCAACAGCACGATGCGCTGCGTGCGCTGGCTGGTGTATCGCACGAGGAAGTACGCAAACGGGAGCGAGATGCTCAAGGCTGCGATTGTGACCAGCGTGCCCATGATCAGCGTCTTCGCAAACGTCCGCAGATACGTCGCCTGATTGAAGAAGCGCAGGTAGTTGTCGATGTTCCAGGTGGGGACCACCTTGAAGTCCGGGCTGGTCTTCCAGAAGCTGAACAGCAGCATGATCAGCATCGGGACGACAAACAGGAACAGCAGCACGGCGAGGCCGGGCAGAGCGGGGATCGCCCTGCCCGCGCGCTTCGCGAGCGAGTTGGAGGAACCCGCCAGCGCGACCGAGGTGGCCGCGCCGCGGGGTTCCGCTGTCATGGGTGGACTCTTCGCCTGTCGCGTGGACTAGGCGCCGAAGACTTCGTTGAAGGCGGCGATGGCGGCCTGCGTGGAGGAGCCCGGACCCTTGAGGGTCATGGTCAGCACGGTCTCAGGCTTGTTGTAGAGGAAGCGGTCGGCCATTTCCTGCTGCCCCTGGTTGATCAGGAGCTTGTAGGCCGCCTCGTTGAACAGCGGGCGCTTGTTGATCATGAAGTTTGCGGCCACGTACTCGGCCTGCTCGTGCACTTCGAGGAAGGGCATCAGCAGGTTCTGGTTGGCGCCGCCGTGGACCAGCATCTCGCTGTCCATCCAGCCCACGGTGCCTTCCTTGGGCACGAAGGTCTTGAGCTCGGGTCCGCCCTGGTCCTTGACGCGGACATCCGCGCCCAGGTTGACCGTGGCGATCCACGCCTCGCCGCTCTTGAGGGCAGCGATGGTGTCGGTGTTCTGCGGAGCCAGGCGGAGGATGTTCGGCTTGAGCTGGATCAGCAGCTCCTTGGCCTTGGCGATGTCGTCAGCCGACATGTTGTACGGGTCTGCGACGCCTGCGGCCTTGCCCATGTAGGCCATGATCTCAACCGGCTGGTCCTCGACGATGATGCGCTTCTTGAACTTGGGGTCCAGGAGCAGCTGCCAGGAGTCGGGCGAGGTCGTGACGTTGGCGGGGTCGTAGGCGATGAGGATCGGCGACCAGCCAAACGGGTAGCCG
>CAIXZV010000116.1 GCA_903924005.1 uncultured Chloroflexota bacterium
TCTCAGCCTCCGGCTCGGCGAGGATGATGGCGACGAGGGCAGACGTATCGATGATCACTTCGGCAGCCCCCGCTCGTCGTAGAGCAACGCATCGAAGTCCTGGCTCAGATACTCCTTTCCCATCCGCTCGCCCATCTCGCCCCAGATCGCCAGGATCCGCCTTGCCTCCTCATCCACACTGGCGCCCTGGCCCTGCAGTTGCGCCAGCCGTGCCTCCACCGCTTCCGTGATGGCGGCGGTCATGGAGACGTGCAGCGCATCGGCCAGCTCCCTGACCAGTCGCACCGTCTCCTGGTTCTTGATGTTCAGGCTCATGGTAGAAGTCTACCCATGACAGGGTAGACGTCAACCCAATCAGCTCCTCGATGGCCGTGGGCCGCCGAGGAGCCCAACTGCGTGCCGGGCGCGTCGATTGGGCCGGATCCGCGCCCATTCGCACGCTGAGGCGACCGCAGGGCGCGCACGTGGCCACGACGGCGAGCAGAATGCGCGGGCACCGCGCAGTTGGGCCGCTGGATGGCCCGCGCGTCGGGATCCGGAGGCGGACGCCCGGCTCAGGCGTCCCGCACCACGATGATCCCGCGCTGCGCCGCCATCGCCATGACCCAGCCGGCCGCGCCCGTGCCCGGGTCGTTCTCGCGCTCGGGCTCGTCGCCGTCGTCCGGCCGCGCCGCGCCGCCGTACAGCCGCACGGAGCCGCCCTCGGCCGCCAGGTTGTCCAGCAGCCGCTCCAGTTCATCGTCGCTGACGCCCACGAAGCGCGAGCCCACATCCACGGCGATTGTGCCGTCCTCTTCCGCCATGACCGCAAGCTCGCCGCCGCGGCTCTGCCCGATGCCCATGCTCAGCCGGCCGCCGTGGCGCCGGTGAACGTGAACGCGCCGATGCGCAGGGCGGGCACAACCGCGCCGCCCATCATCCCCTTGATGCACCGCCGCTCTCGGCTGACTGCCTCAACGCCAGCGAGCGCGTCGAGGTACGACATGGTGAACCGCAGGTTTCGCACCGGGCCAACGATGCGCCCGCCCTCCACCAGGAACGTGCCGTCGCGGGTCATGCCCGTGATCACCACGCGCTTGCCGTGGACGGGGTTGGTGTAGTGGAAGCGTGTGACGAGCAGACCGCGCTCCATGCCACCGATCAGCTCGTCGAGGCTTGCGTCGCCGGGAGCCATCGCCATGTTTGTCGGGAACGGGCCGTACGGGTTGGGCGCGGGCAGACCGTGGCCGGTGGAGGCGCGATGCGCTCGGGCTGCGGTCTGCTGGTCATACGCGAGGTCGCGACAGACGCCGCGGTCCAGCAGGACCAGGCGCTGCTTGGCCACGCCTTCGGCGTCGAACCCTGCGGGGAAGCCGTCCGGATCCGTGCCGTCGTCCGTGATGGTCACGAGATCCGAGCCGACGCGGCGGCCCGCCTCAAAGAACGAGCGATCCTCAGCCACGGCCAGGGCGGAGAAGCCCAGGTACCCCAGCATGTCCGTGATGTCGCTCACGGCGTACGGGTTGAGCACCACCTGGTAATCGCCCGGCGCAAGGTCCACGGGGTTGGCGGTGACGCGCGCACGCTCCGCCGCCTCCCGGCCGATGGCCGCGGCGTCAATCCGCGTGGCGTCTACGGAGCACTGCTCCGCGTACCCGGAGCCGCCGTCGGGGCCCATGGTGACGGTGAGCAGCTGGGACGACGTCCGCCGCTCAGCTGCGCGGATCCCCGTTGACGACGCGACGGCGACAGCCTCCGCGTCCATGGAGAACGAGCCAAACGCGGTGACGCCCGCGGCATCGGCTGCGGCAATGACCGCTCGTGCGCCAGCAGCCCGCTGCTCAGGGGTAAACGTGGCGGTCCCGTCTGCCCAGGCACTGGCCAGCGGCGTGCGAGGCCCAGCCCCGGCCGGCGGCAGCCCAGCCCAGTCGTCGAGTTCCTCCACGGCACCGGCGATGGCCACCGCGCGCTCAACAACGGCGCGCAGCCCCTCCGCGTCAATGCGCCCCGTGGACGCCACGCCGACACGGCGTCCTTGGGCAACCCGCAGGTTGATGTAGACCTCAGACGAGGCGACGTTCTGGTGGATCTCCGAGTTGGCGAAGCGCGTCAGCGCCGAGTCTCCCGCGATCACGAGTGCTTCGGCCTCGCCAGCCCCGGCAGCCGACGCCAGGCGGACCACTTCTTCAGCCAGCCGAAGCGCGCCTTCGGGATTGGCGCCGCGCAGATCCAGGCCGCCGCCCACGCTGCTCATGACGACACCCCAACACGCACGTTGCGGAACCTGGCCCCGCTCACTCCGTGGCCGACATGCCCAGTCTGGCCCGGCTCGCCCTTGCCGCAGTTGGGCGTCCCCCACATCCGCCAGGAGCTCGCGTCGCCCACGGCGTCCATCGACCGCCAGAGCTCATAGGTGATGCCCGTGTACGTCCCGTTGCGGAACAGCCGGCCAACCTTGCCGCCCTTGACCTCGCGGCAGATCTCCGTGCCGAACTGGAAGTTCAGGCGCCGGTCATCGATGGACCAGGAGCGGTTGGTCTCAAACAGCAGCCCGTCGTCGGTGTCGGCCACGATGTCGTCAAAGCTCATGCCCGGCTTCGGCAGCAGGTTCACGTTGGTCATGCGGATCAGGGGGATGCGGTTCCAGCCGTCGGCCCGCATGGCGCCACCGGACTGGCGGCCAATGCGCGGCGCCGTTTCGCGGGAGCTCAGGTACCCCACAAACATGCCCTCCTTCACCAGGGCAACCTGCTGGGCCGCAACGCCCTCGTCGTCCCAGCCAAACGTGCCCAGACCCGCGGGGACCGTGGCGTCGGCCACGATGTCGCACAGGTCCGAGCCGTAGCGGAAGCCGTTGAGCATGTCGGGCGTGAGGAAGCTGGTGCCGGCGTAGCTGGCTTCGGTGCCAAAGGCGCGGTCCAGCTCTGTTGGGTGGCCGCAGCTCTCGTGGACCTGCATGTACAGCTGGCTGGGGTGGAGCAGGATGGTGCGGGTGCCCGCGGGGAGCGGCGGCGCGGTCAGCAGCTCAACGGCTTCGCTGGCCGCCCGCTCCGCATTGCCCACCAGGTCCATCGCCCGGACGTGCTCGTAGCCGGCCGAGGCCCAGAGACCGCCGTTGTCCGGGTAGCTGCGCCGCTGGTGCTCATCGCCGTCGATGGCGTTGGCCTCAAGCCCCGCGCCGATGTGCGTGATCACCTGCTCCGTGAACGAGCCGTCCGAGGCGGCGAAGGTCTTCCACTCGCGCTGGGCGGCGTAGATGCTCTCGGTCCAGGCGATGCCCTTGACGTTGTTCAGGGCGCGGTCGGCTGCCAGCAGGTCGCCGATCTTGCGGTCCAGCGGGATGCCGAAGGGGTCCTCCACGCACGGCGTCTCGTAGCGGCCATGGGCGGGTGGGCGATTGTCAAGCGTGACGCGCAGACGGGTGGTGGTGGCGCTGGCCCTGGCGATCCTGACGGCCTCTGCGGCAACGCGGTCAGCCTCAGCGGTGGTCAGGTTGTGGCTAGCCGCAAACCCCCAGGCACCGTCCACGAGGACACGGATGCCAAAGCCTTCGGTCTCGCCCGCGCTGACACCCTCCACCCGGGTGGACTTGATCTGGATGGATTCCTCGATGCGCCGGACCACGCGCACATCTGCATACGTGGCGCCGAGCGCGGTGGCCGTGTCGAGGGCGCGGCTGGTGAGATCTCGCACGAGCCGAGGGTAGCAAGCCGCTGGTAAGCGGCGGCTACGTGGACCTGCCTATTCTGCCGCCTAGTTGTAGGTCTCATTTGTCTCGGTCGAACGGTCCGGGCACATGGCCCTCGATCCTGGTGGTGATGCCAGCAACTGCCGCGACAACGTACGTGCCAGCAGTTTGGCGCTCGAGGGTACCGACCGGTTACCGGACGAGTCCAGGACGCTGACGGGGATGTCGACTCCGCCCATCCGGTCGAAAGCGAGCCGATCGGCGCCGTCCGCGACGCGCGCCACCGAGTGCATACCGCCGTTGCTTGTGACGGCAACGTACCAAGCGGATCCGCTGTGGTTTGAGATGTAGAGCGATGTGTTGCAGATGCCGCAGAAGACGACGAAGACGAGCATCGCGATGGGGAGCAGTACTACGCGTGCTGTTCCGGCCATGGTCGGTTGGAGCAGCTTGCCCGTTGCCGAGGTGCCCCTGTGCTGCCGATCGGTGCCCGAATAGGACGCTCATAAGCCGCAGATAAGTGGCAGCCATCACTATCGCGGCCATGGATTTGATCCGACTGGGACGAGCGCACCGGGCACTCCGCATCCACCTCGGCAAACGGCAGGCCGACGTGGCGGCGTCGGCCGGTGTCAGCCAGCAGCTCGTGGCTCGGCTGGAGGGCGGCCGTGCGGGCTCGATGTCGCTGGACACGGTTGCCGCGCTGTTTGCAGCACTCGATGCGCGCGTGTTCCTGAACGTCCTCTGGAATGGCGGCATGCTTGACCGGCTGCTGAACGAGGGCCACGCCGCCGTCGGCGGCCTGGCGGCCGAACAGCTGTTGGACCACGGCGTGGAGGTGCTGCCAGAGGTGACCTACGCCGTGTTTGGCGAGCGCGGCTCGATTGACCTCCTTGCCTGGCACGCCGCAACGCGGACGCTGTTGGTGGTGGAGATCAAGACCGAGATCACCTCGGCGGAGGAGATGCTTCGGCGCCATGACA
>CAIXZV010000117.1 GCA_903924005.1 uncultured Chloroflexota bacterium
CCAGGCGGTGGCGCGGGGCGCGGGCGAGCTGCTCGTGACGGCCATCGACCGCGACGGCACCGGCAGCGGCTACGACACGCACCTCTTGCGCCAGATCACCAGCGTGGTCCGTGTGCCCGTGATCGCGTCCGGTGGCGCCGCTGGCCCGGCTGACTTTGTCGCAGCCGTCCGCGATGGCGGCGCCGATGCGGTGCTGGCAGCCGGGATCTTCCACCGGGGCGAAGTGTCAATTGCGGAGGTCAAACGGGCGATGGCTGCCGCGGCACTGCCTGTCCGACTGAGGGAGGCGAGCGAATGAATGACTGGCGTGGGGCACCGGGCTTCGTGGATGTGGCCAGCGGCGCTGCGGCCTTGCCAGCCGATTGCGTCAACTGGGATGCCGCGGGCCTTGTGCCGGGCATCGTCCAGGACGAGGCCGACGGGCGTGTCCTGATGCTGGCCTGGCTGGACGTGGAGGCACTGGCGGCAACCCTGACGAGCGGCGATGTCCACTTCCACTCGCGTTCGCGTGGTCGGCTGTGGCGCAAGGGCGAGGAGTCCGGCCACGTTCTGCGGCTGCGGTCGCTCGCGGTGGACTGCGACGGGGATGCGCTCCTGCTTGGCGTGGAGCCCGTTGGGCCCACCTGTCACCGCGGTGAGCGGAGCTGCTTCGACCCTGACCGGGCGGGTGCGTCGCCGGAGCCGGCCGGACAGGGCTTTGCCTGGCTGGAGCGCCTCTGGGCAACAATCGCCGATCGGGCGGCCACCCGGCCGGTTGGCTCCTACACAACGAGCTTGCTTGACGGCGGCGTGGATGTCGCCGGCCGCAAGGTCACGGAAGAGGCCACCGAGGTGCTGCTGGCGGCCAAGAACGATGAGACGGCCCAAGCGGCCGCAGTCGATCGGACCGAGACGCAGGCGCTGCTTGCGGGAGAAGCTGCCGATCTGCTCTACCACGCCCTGGTACTGCTGGCGGAGCGCGGCCTCCAGCCGTCAGGTGTCATCGGCGTCCTGCGCGAGCGCCACGGGCGGCCAGGCGGCCGCTGAACCGCCGCTCCTGGGGTCAGGCCGGGACGACCCGCACCACGGACCGGTTGCGCTTCCCAACGCGAACCTCGAGCCACTCCCCCGCCACGGCAGTGGGCACGGACGCTGGATCGCTGATCCGCTCGCCGTTCACGGTGATCCCGCCACCGGTCACAAGCCTGCGGGCCTCGCCGCGCGACGGGGCAAGCCCGGCCTCGGCAAGCAGCACCGCGACGCCCGAAGCCAGTGCATCGGGCGGGATCGAGGGGCCCGACGTAGCCGCGTGGATGCGGGCGAGCAGCCCCGGGTCAACCACGGCGTCTCGTTGGAACAGGGCTGCGGAGATCTCCACCGCGTCCTGCGCCGCCGCTGCGCCGTGCACCCGGGATGTGACATCGAACGCCAGCGCACGCTGCGCCTCTCGCTCCCCCGGCCGCTCAGCGATGGCTGCGTCAAGCGCCGCCACCTCGTCCGGTCCCCACAGGGTGAACCAGCGCATGTACGTGGCGACATCGCGGTCATCGCCGTTGAGCCAGTACTGGTAGAACGCAAACGGGGTGGTACGCGCCGCGTCCAGCCACACGGACTCGCCCGCCTCAGACTTGCCAAACTTCGCGCCGGACGGTGCAAGCAGGAGCTTGTACGAGATGCCGTGGGCAAGGGTCTCGCCCTCGTCTGCCGCTGCGGCAGACCGGCGGATCAACTCCAGCCCGGCCGTGATGTTGCCCCACTGGTCCGCGCCGCCCATCTGCATCTCAACGCCGTAGTGGCGGTAGAGGTGCTGGAAGTCGATCGCCTGGAGCGTCATGTAGCTGAACTCGGTGAAGGAGAGCCCCTTCTCGAGGCGCACCTGGACTGAGTCCTTGGCCAGCATGTACGGGACGGTGAAATGCTTCCCGATGTCGCGCAGGTACTCGATCATCGACATCTTGCCCAGCCAGTCCAGGTTGTTCGCCATGACG
>CAIXZV010000118.1 GCA_903924005.1 uncultured Chloroflexota bacterium
GCCACCCGGCGCCCAGGCCGGTCCCTCCTGCCCGTCGCCTTGGTGCTGGTGGTTGTGGTCGCCTTGGCGGCCGGGGCCCTCGGCACGGGCATCGTCAAGCTGCCCGCCACGGGCACCCCCTCGAGCACCCCCGCTGTCTCGGGCAGCCCCGCGGCCCCGCCGGACGGCAACTTCCCGCCGCTCCCCAACGACCAGGCCGGACCCATTCCCGCGGAACAACCCATCACACCTGCGACCGGCAAGTTGAAGCTTGGCAGCCTCACGCCACTTGTCTCGGGGTCAGTGGGCTCGGCCGCCGCAAACCTTGCGAAGTCGGGCTTCTCGCTCCAGTTCCCGGCCGGGTCGTTCCAAGCGCCGGTCTCGGTCACGGTCAGCCAAGCGAAGATCATGTCGCAGACCTTTGGCAAGCTGGTCACCCCAGCCACCCCGCTGTACCAGGTGGACACCGGGGGGACCGAGCCGTCCGCGCCCGTGACCGTCGTCTTGCCGATGACGATCCCCGCCGGCGCCACCGCGATGGCCTTCTCGTACGACGAAGCCACGGGAACCATCACGCCGCTGGCGCCGCAGACCGAAGACGGTTCGAGCATCACGGTGGTGGCGACGCACTTCTCCGGCATCTACGGCGGGATCGTGGATAACTCGGGGCTGCCGATCTTCGTGGATTCGGGGTTCCGACCCGGCAAGGACGACTGGGAGTTCAACAACTTCGGTTCGTACGTCGCCCCGGGCGGCCATTGCGATGGCCAGAGCCTCTCGGCCATCTGGTACTTCACCGAGCAATACCGCAAGGCCCACGCGTCTCGCCTCTACGGCCTCTACGACAACAACGGCAACAACGCGAAGACGCCCAGCCTGTGGGAGGACGACTCGTACGGCTACCGGTTCGCGTCAAGCGTCCAGGTGGAGCCACGCGCCAACCCGTTCACCGTCCAGTACTTCTCGAACATCCTGCACGAACCTGACGGGCGAAAGACATACGAGACCTTCAAGGCCGCCATCGCCACCAGCGGCGAACCGCAGCTGGTCTGGATCGGCAACGATGGACGACACATCGCTCACGCGATGGTGGTGTACGCCGTCGAGGCCGACGGGCTGCTGATTGCTGACCCCAACTACCCGGGGCAGCGCCGTGTCATCCCGTATGACGCGGCGAGCGGAAGGCTCGGCCCATATCTG
Organism: uncultured Chloroflexota bacterium; assembly: GCA_903924005.1. GTDB lineage: Bacteria > Chloroflexota > Limnocylindria > Limnocylindrales > CSP1-4 > CAIXZV01. The sequence continues at coordinate 1,180 of CAIXZV010000118.1, forward strand.
AGCGGCGAGAACGCCGCCATCATCGCTGCCCAGGGTCCAAGCGACTACAACCGCTTTACCTACATGCCATGGAGATCAAGAGCGTCCGGGGATCGCCTTGCGGAACTCTGGACCAACTTCAAGGACGGCAAGATCGGCAACGCCATCTTCCCAAAGGTTGGGCTTGAGGTGTTCCAGGCCGACGCGAACGGCGCCGGTGGGCAGTGGACACCGCTCACGAAGACCTACGAGACCACGGATGCAAGCATTCGTCTCCGGATGGCCACCGTCCCCGCGAGCGTGGGGCCGGGCGCTACCAAGGTCTACCGAGACGCCAACGAGATCTTGAACCTGCAGTTGGAGCAAACGGTGCTGCTGCAGCCCGGCAGCCAGACGCTGGGTTTCTCTATGTGGGCGTCGGCGATGAACGGCAACACGCCGAAGTGGAGCTACATCGACTTCCAGCACGTCACCGTGATCAGCGGAGCGGCAGGTGTGCTGGTGAACGTCAGCCCCGCGACCATCACGGATCCCAGCGCCATCCACACCCTCAAGCTCCAGCTCAGCAACATCCCGCCGTCGGTTACGTCGTTCAAGACCGTCGTGGATTGGGGCGACGGCCGCGCGCCACAGGTTGCCGCCAACGGCCATCCCCAGGCCGACGGCACGGCCTACGTGGTCATGACGAGCATCTACCCGCCGCCCAACGGCGGCAAGGACGTGAGCGTGGTCACTGTGTCGTTCCAAGACGCGAACGGCAATCCGCTGGGCGTGTGTCCGGAGCCAACGAGCCCGGCGCCCTCGGATGCGTGCCGCTCATGGCCAACCGTCCGGATCCCGGTTGTCCAGCCGGGCGGTGCTCCCACCTTTGCCTCGGCATCCATCTCCATCTGGATGGGCCACTGCCAGAACTGCCTCGACTTCCGCCCCGGCAAGCCCATCCGCCTGGTCGCGGGTCAATCCGGCGTGTACACCGGCAACGCCGAGGATCTCGCCGCGGTGGGCCTCGCCAGCATCAACCTCCAGGTGGGCAACAAGGGCCGCACGATTGCCTGGCTCAAGGTCGTCTACGCCGACGACCCCGCCAGCTGGTTCGCGCTCATGAACATCCCGATCACCGCAACCATCACCGACCCCGCGGACGGGAAGGCCATGGCGCAGTTCTCGCTTGGCGCGTGGGCCGGCATCATGGCGCACCTCCAGTGGCAGGCGAACATCACCATCGCCAACGGCACCCAGAAGGTGGTGACCCACCGGGACTGGACCGAGGACCCGGCGAGCGTTGGCCAGGAGTTCCTGAACATCTACCTGAAGGAGCCGTAGGGTTCTGGCCCGACGTCCCGGGCGATTGGCTCCCGGTCCTTGACCACATCGGCGCCGAGACCCACAGTGTGCGCATGACAACGAGGAGCCGCGTGGGCCCGGGAGCGAAGCCGCCGCTGATCAGCAAGAACCCAAACGTCTTGGGTGGACTGCCCGTGTTTGCTGGGACGCGCGTTCCTGTTCGCGCCCTGTTCCAGTATTTGGAGGCGGGCGACACACTCGAGGAGTTCTTGGAGAACTTCCCCAATGTCAGACGCGAGCAGGCGATCGCCGTGATCGAGGCCGCCGAAGCGACGCTTCTCGCCTAGGGCCCTGATTGCCGCGGCCGTCGACGCCGTGGTGTCCATCGATCAGGGACACGACTTCGCTCGAGCCGTTGCGGGCCGGCCGATCGTGGCGATCCTTCTTCCCGGATTGCAGGGCAGCAGACTCAACGACGTCCTGCCGTTTGTGGACCGCATTGAGCAGGCGCTTGGCTCGGCACAGCCCGGGGCGATCGTCCGCCTGTAGCCGGGCCCGCCAAACTGGCCCCGGGCCGGCCGCGCATGCTCCGCAGAGCGCCCGCGCCGCGCGAGCGAGTTCATTGTCCCGGTCACCAAGCCTAAGAAGGGCGAAGGGTTCTAGCCGCGGAACACGGTTTGCGCGTGCCAGTTGAGCATGTCGCGCGAAGGCTGCGGGTACGAGGCGGCCGGAAGGCGAAGCTCGCGGCCCTGCAACGCGTAGTAGTCGTGCCCGTTCTCGAACTCTTCGTGGATGCGCCGGCTCACATTGACCCGCAGGTCCGCCGGGTCGACCGTCATGTAACCGAGGTCGAACAGCCGGTGGAGGTCGGAGCGCAGCAGGAGTCCGTTGGAGACTTCGTGCGTGCCGACAAGGCTGTACGGCTTGATGTGTGCAGCCTCGAGCACGGGCAGAGTCCGCTCCCCCGTGACGACGCACCGGCGCTCGTACGCGTCCGTCACCATGATCCTGAAGGCGCCCTGACCGAGCCGCGGGGCAACCAGCACAGGGTTGCCGTAGGCCGGCCGCGGCACGTCGGAGATCGCCAACGGGCTCGCTGGCCGGGCTGCTGCGGCATTGATCTGCACCTGCTCCCAGAGGCGGCGACCCTCGCCGGCGTCGGTGTCGTAGGACTTCCCCCGCGTGAGGTTGGAGGCCCAGTCGCTTGGCGGCGCGACCCAGAGATCGCGCGGCAGGAAGAATGGCTGGACTAGGATCGAGGCGCCGATCTGGGTGCTGAGCGGGTCCACCGCGTGGGTGCTGTACCCGGAGACGAGGCGCACGAAGGCCTCGTAGGTGGATGCCCCATTGGACTGCCCGAAGGTGTCCCAGGCGAGCCTCGGCGTCATCGTGGTGTAGTGCGCGAAGAAGGCGCCGCCAACCACGAACCCGCCCTTGCGCACGTGCAACTTGAACAGCCAGGGGGCCCCGGGCTGCAGCGTGATCGGGCGCACCTTGTTGGGCTGCCAGAAGTTGACCTCGTCAATCCCGACAACCGACGCGAGATAGTTGAACCACGCGTCATCGGTGTTGCCAACCCAGTACCTCATGGCCGGCAGTCTACGAGGGTCCGGGTGACGTCGTTAGTCAGGTCGACCGCTCGCTCAGCAGGAGCTGGCGCTTGTCCGCTATACGCGTTGGGCGGATCGCCGTTGCCACGCCGCGAGGCTGGGAATCGGGACCTCATCACGGACCTCGTCACCGATGGGATCTGGGAGCGCCAGTGTCAGGACCGGGATACCCAACCTCGCTGCCGAACAGTTGACCCCTTGATGTCGAGGGAGTCGCCGAAGCCGCGACCCAGCCCATCGAACTCGCCTCGACCCCCGCCTCGCGGGGATGCTCCAAATCGTGGCGGTGTCATCCCTCTCAAACGTCAACGATTTGGAACAACCGGCCGCGCGGGCGACGCACCCCTCAGGCGGCGGACTGGCCCTCGACTGGAACGAGCCGGAAGGCCGGCCCAGCGCCAGCCCGGTCCTCCATCCCCCGGCCGTAACGGTCCTTGATTGCGCGGAGGGCGGCGTCGCGGGCATCCCCGACGACGTGCTCGGCGCGGTAGGTGAGCGTCTGTCCGCGAAGCGAGGCGCGGCACGTGGGGTTTGCGAGGAGGTTCAGCGCCCAGTGCGCGTCCGCGTGGCCCGCGCGCACGAGGAGCGCGCCGTCCTCGGCGTGGACGTACCCCACCGGGGTCGCGCGCCACTGGCCGGACGTACGGCCGAGCGTCTCGATCTGAACGAAGCGGCCGGACTTTGACATCCGGGCGCCGATCAGGGAGTTGAGGGTTCGCAGGATCTTGTTGGGCATGCCGTCAGACTAATGCAGGACGCGTCAAGGCGATGCTGGAGCGCGGCAAGCGAGTGTCGTTGTCAGCCCAGAGTTGTCATCCTAGAACAGCACTTGCTGCCGAACCCGGGTCGACCGCTCGCTCAGATCGCCGGCCTGGCCCGGTGGGCCGACTCGGGCCGCGGGTGTTCGGGGTCTAGAGCCGGCAAGTTGACATCGCGGCCCCTCGGGCAGACGATCCCGGTCATGGACACGCCTTGGCGCGAGCGGATCACCGTCAACCCCAACGTCCGGAACGGGCAGCCAACGCTGCGCGGCATGCGGATCACCGTGAAGGACGTCTTGGGCTTCCTTGCCGCCGGGATGGTGATCGACGACATTCTCCGCGAATACCCGTACCTCGAGCGAGGGGACGTCTACGCCGCGCTGGCCTACGCCGCCGAGACAGTGCCCGACAGCGTCCCGGCGTGAAACCCCTCTACAACGGCATGCTGCCGCCGAGCATGGTCAGGCGGCTGGCCTGAAGGCAGGCACGTTGTCACCGTCGGAGAGCAGAAGGGGGACGCAATGCTGCGCAACTTCATCGCGGGCGTCGCCGCATTCATCGTCGCCTGGCTCGTCGTGAGCCTCCTGCTCGCCGTCTTATCCATCGTGTTCAACCCGATGGCCTGGCTGGCGGTCCAGATGAGCGGGGGCGAGGTCAACCACAACGGGTACAACACCTACACGGTGCTCAACGGCATCTTCATCCTCGTGCTCACGCTGATCCTGGCGCGCTCCTTCTACCGCAAGTGGAAGCGCCCAGTGGCGACCGCCGACGAGGCGCCACTCGTCTGGAAATGACACCCGCCCGACGGATCCACCGCAACTGCGCGCGGCCGGTCAACCGCTCTGGCCCTGACAAGCTCGCCGCGAAAGCCGAGACGCTCAGCTCGCCCTGGTGAGCGCTGGGCGCGGGTACTCCTCAAGCACCTCCTGGGTGTCCCAGTCCGCCTGACCGCACCACCCAGAGTTCGGATCATGGACGAGCCTGCCGAACACGACGTCTTCGCCCTGAATGAAGAGGATGCGCTTGCCCGACGCGGCGAGTGCCTCGAACGGCGTCTGCCCGTGGATCACCAGATCGGACAGGATCAGCCGGCCCTGGCCGTCCAGGTGGTTGAAATCGGCCTTGATTGTGATCATCGAGGCGCACCTCGCCATCGCTCGTCTTTCTGGACCGGGTTCGGCTCAGGCGAGGAAAGAATGTGATCCAGACTCTCGGCCGTCAAGCCGAAGAGGTTGCAGTGATTGGGCGGTTCGCCCTCACCATTCGTTGGGACGAGCCATCCGCCCGCATTGAGGATGGCCGCGACGGTCGTCCGCCGGACCCTGTTGTTCCTGACCGAGGCGGCGAGGTCCTCGAACCGGGCTCCGGGTCTCGACAGCACCGAAGTGCCACCGAACCGCTGGAGCGCGTCGCGGAGCTCCTCGAGCGTGTTTACGCCCCCTCGAACGACCAGTGTCGTGCCCGGCCATGTTGTCGGATCGTCGAGGTCGTGCGTCACGGAACCTCCGCGCAATTGAGCGGGATGGCCGACGGTGTCCGCATGATGACAACCGCCACTTCACGCCCGCTTATGGGCGGCGATAAAGGGGAGCAAGGCGATGCCGCGTAACGTCGGCGCCATGCCGAATCCCACGACGCTCCTGGCGCACCACCCCTACGAGACGCGCCCCGGCTCTGTCAACGAGGCGTTCCCCCGCCTGGTGGAGTAGGCGGCCAGGAACCACGAAGACGGTCCGGAGAACTGCTCTCCCGACCGCCTACCGCACCGCGTCGAGTGGAGCCGACACGCGGAGCGGCGCATGCGTCACTGCGTGACGACCGTCACCGCGTCGGGCGGGCACACCGCGAGCATGCCGGCGAGGACGGTCCGCTCGGCGCTGTCTACCGACAGACCCCAGCGCGTCTTCACGACGATCCACTCGGAGGCATACGTGCAGCCGAAGTCGGCTTGGGGCGGGAGCCATTCGGCCGGGTCGCTGTCGCCCTTCGAGCGGTTGGAGCTGGCCGAGACGGCCCGCAGCGAGCGCGCGTCGCCGAGGTCGTTCGCGTACCCCTGGCGGCGGGCGGCCGTCCACCCCCAGGCTCCGGATCCCCACGCCTCGGCGAGCGGCACGACGTGATCCACATCGAACGTGGAGGCGTCGGTGGTGTCCGCCCCGTCGTACACCGAGTGCCACGTCCCGCCCGATATGGCGCAATCGGCGTCCACGGTCACAGGCGTCGTGGACTCGGCGATCAGCACTTCGGCACGGGTGTCGCAGCCGTTCCCGTCCGCGTCGATCCAGTGGACGAACAGGGCGCGGTCATAGCCCGTGCCGTCCTCGGCGGCGGTGGGCAGGGCGGCGAGCAGGCTGAGCGCGGTGCTGGTTTCGGGTCCGGGCGGGGTCTCCTGGCCGCCTTTGAGCAGCGCGAACGCGTCGAGGTCCACGCGCGGCCGGCCCGGGGTTCCGGCCACGACGATCTTGATCGTGTGGACGCCCTCTGCGGTCCATGTCCGGGACCAGACCTGGACCCGGTACTGGACCTTGCTCCTGTAGGTGTCGACGGTCTTGACGAGGACGCCGTCCACGTAGACCTTGAGCTTGCCGCGCCCGGGGCCCTTCGCCACGACCAGCGCGACCGAGCGGGCCGTGACCTTGTACGTGGCGGAGGCGCCGGCGGCGGTGGCGTACTTGGCCGAGCTGCCGGAGAAGCCGCTGCCCGACGCGCTGCGCCAGACGCCGCGATACACGACCGCCTTGGCTGTCTGCTGTACGAGCGACGGCGCGATCCCCGGACCGTAGGCCCAGGATCCCGGGTTGCCCGCGCGGTCCACGGCCCGGGCGCGGAACTGCACCCGGCCCGACGAGGCGAGGGTGAGCGCGGACGCCGCGGTGGCCGGGGCGGCGATCGTCGTCCAGTCCTCGCCGTTGAGGCTCCGCGAGAGCTCGTATCCGGCGATGCCCGAGCCGGGCGCGGGGTCTGCGCCCGTCCACGCGAGACCGGCGCGCATCGACGTGCCCGACAGGAGGAGCCCGCCTGTGAGCGAGAGGCCCAGAGCGCCCGCGGCCGGCGCCAGCGTGTCCTCGGTGGTGAAGGCGACGACGCGGTTTGCGGCCATCGCGTTGGGCGGGTCCACGGTGTCCTGGTCCGTCACGGCTGCCGCGAGGACGGTCAGCGTGCAGGCCTCGTCGGGGGCGAAGTCCGCGTCCGGGTCGATGGTGAACGTGCCGGGCCCGCCGGAGACCGCCGCGGCGTGGCTGCCGCTCGCGGAGCAGGTGAGGGTAAACCACGGCGCGGCGAGGTCCACGGACTCGCTGAAGGCCACCGTGACCACCGCGTCAACCGCCACGTCGTAGGCGCCGGCGGCGGGGGCAGTGCCGGTCACGCTCGGGGCCGCGTCGTACGTGGGCGACGTGCGGGGCTTCGGGGCGCCCGCGGTGAAGTCGGCAGCGTTGCTGTCAGTGTCGGTTCCGCCCGCAGCCTTGCGCAGCGCGGCCGTGGTGTTCGTCAGCCCGGGGGCCGGGCTGCCCTCGGCGCAGTTGGCGCCGGCCCCGTAGCCGACGAGGTCAACGCGGCCTGCGGGGCATGCGCCCGAGAGGATGGCCGTGCCGGCTACCAGGGCGACCTTGCCGGACGTCGCGGACAGGGCGATCCCGCCGCTGGCGTTGGGCGCGGGCAGGGGGACGCTGCCGCCGGCGCCTGTCCCTTCGGAGACCAAGTAGTACGACTTGGGGCCGACGGCGCCCGAGAGCGGCGTGCTGGCCCAGGTGGTCCCCCCGCTGGACCCGTACTGGACGGTCCAGCCCGTCAGGTCCACGGCGGCGGTGCCGCGGTTGTACAGCTCGATGAAGTCCGTCGTGTACGTCGCGCCCGCGTTGCCCCCGCCGCCGTAGACCTGGCTGATCACGACGGTCGAGGTGGCGGCGGCGCGCCCTGGAACCGCGGCCACCATGGCGGGAGCGACGAGCGCCGCGATGACGATGGCGAGGAGCGGGCGGGCGCCCCACGGCGGTCGGGTCATGCGGATACCTCGGCAAGTGCGGCTGCGCCCGCCCCCTCCGGACGACGACGCTCCTGGCCGCCCATGATCGGGCCGCCGCCGGACTGCCCGACAGTGCCGATCGTCCACTCTCGGGAGGCCGTGCCCGCAGCCGGCGCCGGGCGCACTGCTCCGGACCGAAGTAGCCCAGTGCGCTGTGCCGACGGATCCGGCTGCAGAAGCCCTCACGGTCGTCAAACACGGCGCCCCTCGCCTCCGCGAGATCCGCCCGGGCATGTCGATACGTCGTGGGACGCCACGGCCCTTCGACCGTTACAGGCGCGCCGAGCGTGCTGCGGAGGCGGCCGCGTCGATGCGCGCGAGGGCGTCGCCCACCAGCGCCGCATCCGAGGCGAAGGGATGAGCGGCAGGAACGATGACGGCGGCGCAGGCGAGCATCCACCACTCGATGCCCTCCACCCACACCTCCTCCCCGGACGCCGTGCGCTCGACCTGATGCACTTCGTGCGTGTTGAGCGCGAAGGTCCGGTCATCCGGAATGGCGAACCGGAGGTATGTCCCCACGGAAGGGAACCACCAATCCACCCAGCCCGACACCTCGACCAGGCGCAGTTCCGTGCCTGTCTGGATCACCTCGATTTGCCCGGTGGACCCGTCGTACGACGCGAGGTCCGAGGAGGCGGCGGGCGCGGCGGGCCGCTGGGCCATGGACGCGAGGCCACGCAGCGCAAGCAGCGGACGGCGGATTGGGAGCCGATCCACCGGCTCCACCATGAGGCCGGCGCGGGTGACCCACGTCGCCCCCGGGACGAGGCCCGCCTTGTGAAGGCGGAGGTCCTTGTCCCCGAGCCACTCGTGTTCGGGCAGGAGGGCGCGACAGGTCGCCGGCGGGGCAACTGCGCGCCACCGCGCATCGAGCACGTCGATCTTCTCGCGCGCCATGACTGCGACCGTACATCTGGGACGCGGGTGCGGCAATGGCCTGATCGGCGGCTGCAGAGCAGTCCTGGCGGCCATCATTGCCCACTCGCTCCGCTCGAGAGGCTGCCGAGGATGATCTTCAGAGGCCAGTCGTCGCGTGCACGCCGTGGTCAGAACCGCGGGTCAGACCTCGGACGCACAAGCAGCCCGTACTGGTCGGGCCGTCGGTGAACTCGACCGTGTCGCGCCCGTTCCCGCGCCCGGCCTCGGGCCGCGTGGCCGTGAAGGTGATCAACCACTACGGCGACGAGGTGATGCGGGTGTTCGGGGTCTAGTGGGGTCGCCTCCGCCGTGCCGTCTTTCTGGCGGAAATTCCCAGACAAGGCGCGCAGGCTACCGTTGACAAGCCGTGCGTGGCGTGGGGTATATTTCAGCCACAGCCCCGGCGGTTTCGCCCGTCGGGCTTTTTCTTTGTCCGGAGGTGGGGATGGTCCGGGTTCGTGTGTATGTGGACGGGTTCAACCTGTACTACGGTGCACTGAAGACTCGTCCCGCATGCAAGTGGCTTGACCTTGCGGCGCTGTCGCGGCGCCTGCGTCCCGGCGACGAAATCGACGCAGTGCGCTACTTCACCGCCCGCGTCAAAGGTGATCGCGACGCCACCTCGCCCGATCGACAGAAGCTGTACCTCGCCGCGTTGTCCACCTTGCCGACCGTGTCTGTCCACTTCGGCCAGTTCCGCACCCACCCGGTGATGATGCCGCGCGTCAATCCGGCACCTCGAGAGCCCCAGTTCGCGCAGGTGTACAAGACGGAGGAGAAGGGATCTGACGTCAACCTGGCCACGCTGCTGTTGCTCGACGGCTTCGACCGGCTGTACGCCGAGGCCCTCGTGATCTCCGACGACTCGGACCTTGAAGGTCCGATCAAGGCGGCGACAGTGCGCTTCGGACCCATACACGTCATCAGCCCCCGTGGCCCCACGCCCACCCCCAAAGGCCCACGTGCGCCGAACGTCATGTCCCATGCCGGCGCCACGTGGACGCCGCTCGACGTCGCGGACCTGCTGGCTTCCCAGCTGCCGTCTCCCTTGGTGCTGCCGAGTGGCCGAAGCGTCTATCGGCCGCCGCGCTGGACTTGAAGTCCGGGCGACAGGCACGTCGCAGGCCTTGATCGAGCACCGTGGCTGTCAACCGCTCCCCGGGAAGCACGAAACCCGGCCCTGGGGCCGGGTTTCACGAGGAGACTGCTGGAGCCGACACTCGGATTTGAACCGAGGACCTGCTGTTTACGAAA
>CAIXZV010000119.1 GCA_903924005.1 uncultured Chloroflexota bacterium
GCCGGCATCGACGCGCTGAAGGCGAAGATCGCCTCCGGCGAGGTCAAGGTCGCCGACTACCTCAAGTAGTCGGGAACCTACCCAACCTGGCAAACTGCCCGCCCGCTTTCGGCTCAGCCGGGAGCGGGCGGGTTGTATCCGAGGGTCGTACGCGGCATGCGCCTCGAGCTCCGAGAGATCACCAAGCAGTTCCCCGGCGTCCTGGCGAACGACCGGATCTCCATCTCCGCTGACCGGGGCAAAGTGCTCGGCCTGCTGGGGGAGAACGGCGCCGGCAAGACGACCCTCATGAACATCCTGTCAGGCCTGTACCGGCCTGACTCGGGCGAGATCCTGATCGACGGGCAGGCCCGTACGTTCACCGATCCCGCGGACGCCATCAAGGCCGGCATCGGCATGGTTCACCAGCACTTCATGCTGGTCCCGGTCTTTGACGTTGTGGCGTCCGTTGCCCTTGGGGCTGAGCCCGTGAAGGGCATCCTGGGCAGCTTCGACCGTGCCTCAGCGCGCAAGCGCGTCGTGGAGCTGTCCACGCAGTACGGTCTGGACGTCGACCCCGACGCCCGAATCGAGGACCTCCCCGTCGGCGTCCGCCAGCGGGTGGAGATCCTCAAGGCGCTCTACCGCAAGAGCGACATCCTCGTGCTTGACGAGCCGTCAGCCGTGCTGACGCCGGGCGAGACGGAGGAGCTCTTCGACATCATCCGCGGTCTTGCCGCTGGCGGCACCACCGTCATCTTCATCACCCACAAGCTCAACGAGGTCCTTGAGGTCGCGGACACCATCACGGTGCTGCGCCGGGGGCGTGTCGCGGGCACGGTCCTCCCCGCGGAGACCACTCGCGAAGAGCTGGCCAACCTCATGGTGGGCCGTGATGTGGAACTCACCGTCAGCCGCGCGCCGGCCAAGCCGCGCGAAGTGGTGCTGGACCTGGCAGACCTCACCGTCCGGGATGACCGGGGTGGTATTGCCGTCCGCGGCATCAACCTCCAGGTGCACGCCGGCGAGATTGTCGCGGTGGCGGGCGTCCAGGGCAACGGTCAGACCGAGTTGGTGGAGGCCATCACTGGCCTGCGGCACGTTGACTCCGGGACACTCACCGTTGGCGGCGAGGTGGTGCAGAACGCGACACCGCGCCACGTGGCCGATATGGGCGTCGCGCACATCCCGGAGGACCGTTCGCGTGACGGCCTCATCGCCAACATGACGGTTGCTGAGAACTACATCCTCGACACCTACCATCGAAGCCCCTACAGCAGCGGCGTACGGCTCAACCGCAAGGCCATCGCGGAGGAGGCCTCAAAGGGCGTTCGGGAGTTCGACATCCGGACGCCGTCTGTCGAGACGCACGTGGGAGCGCTGTCCGGAGGCAACCAGCAGAAGGTGATCGTTGCGCGCGAGTTCTCGCGTCCGGTGAAACTTGTTGTGGCTGCCCAGCCCACCCGTGGTCTGGATGTCGGATCCATCGAGTACATCCACCGGCGGATCATCGAGCAGCGCGACGCGGGCGCCGCAATCCTCATCGTCAGCACGGAGCTTGACGAGGTCCTCGCATTGGGTGACCGCGTGGCGGTCATGTACGCGGGGCAGATCGTCGGGATCCTTCCCTCTGAACAAGCGACCAAGGAGGCGGTCGGGATGCTCATGGGTGGCGTGCATTGAGCGGGCTGCGCAAGCGGCTTCGGCCGCTCCTCGTCCCAGTGCTCGCCGTCCTGTCGGCGTTCATTGTCGGTTCGCTGTTCCTGATGCTCTCGGACCTCAAGCACCTCGCTATGATCCCGACGGATCCCATCGGTGCGCTCACGGGCGCAATGGGCGATGTCATCAACGCCTACCGAGCGCTCCTCCTTGGCGCGTTTGGTGACCCTGCCAAGTTTGCCCTTGCGTTCCAGCAGGGCACGCCCAAGGCCTGGACCACAGCGTTGCGGCCCATCACTGAGACGCTGGTGGCCGCCACGCCGCTGATGTTCACGGGTCTCGCAATCGCCGTTTCGTTCCGCACCAGCGTGTTCAACATCGGCGGTGACGGCCAGTTTGTGCTGGGCGCCCTGGGTGCCAGCATCGTGGCGCTCGCCTTCCGCGGGATGCCGGCGCCCATCACCCTCGTGGCGGCTCTGGCAGGCGGCATCGTCTTCGGCGCCCTCTGGGGCTTCGTGCCGGGCTTCCTCAAGGCGAGGACGGGTGCCCACGAAGTCATCACCACCATCATGCTCAACTACGTGGCGCTGCAGATCGTTCAACTTGCGTTGCGGACGGACTTCCTGCGCCAGTCCACCAACTCCCAGCCCATCTCCAAGGTGCTGGACTTCGTGCGTGTCCCGCTCTTGATCCCGCTTCCGGGTCTCCGGCTCCACTGGGGCTTCATCGCCGCGCTGGTGGTGGCGGCGCTGATCTCGTGGTTCCTGTTCAAGACCACAAAAGGCTTCGAGCTGCGATCGGCTGGTCAGAACCTCACGGCCGCGCGCTATGCGGGCATGAGCGCGGGCGGCTCAATCATTCTGGCCATGGTGGTCTCCGGCGCCCTCGCGGGCCTTGGCGGCGCCTTCCAGGTGATGGGCTCCGTGACCCAGATGTCCAACGACGTCAACTCCGGGTACGGCTGGACCGCCATTGCGCTCGCGCTTCTCGGCGGCACCAGACCTGGCGGCGTTGTGGCTGCAGCGCTGCTGTTTGGTGCGCTCAACAACGGCGGCCACGGGATGCAGGTGGCGACGTCTATCCCGCTGGACCTGCTCGTGTTCATCCAGGCGCTCGTGATCATGTTTGTCGCGGCACCTGACCTCGTCCGCAAGATCTACCGGTTGCGTCCGCCCAAGCCTGAAGTGGTGCCGGCTGCAACCGAAGGGGCATCGGCATGACCGCGGCAACTGCACCCGTGACCACCGGCGTCCCGCGTATCAGCGCCGCCCAACAGCGCGCTGAGCGGATGGCCCGCATCCGCGGGATTATCTTCGCCGTCATCGGCCTCGCCGGCTTCAGTTTCGCCTCGGGTTCCATGGGAAGCGACGTGACGTTCCGCTTCTGGATCCAGGAGCAGGGCGGCGCCGCGTGGGAGATCCACACCGCCGCCGGGCTCCTCTGGATCCTCGCCGGCGTCACCACCGGTGTTGGTGGCATCTACCAGCTGTGGAAGGGTGCCAGCGTCAGCTGGCGGCGCTGGATGGCGCTGGCCCTGCCGTTCTGGATTGCCGCGATCATCGGCACACTGCTCGCCGGTAAGCCAGCCGTGATGACCAACCTGTTTGGCGGCAGCCTCGAGTACGCCTTCCCAATCGCCATGGGCGCCTTTGCGGCCATGATTTGCGAGCGCAGCGGCATGCTGAACATCGCCATCGAGGGCAAGTTCCTGCTCGGCGCGTGCGTGGCCTCAATTGCCGCAAGCGTGACCGGTCTGGTTTTTGTGGGGCCAATTGCCGCCATCCTGGTTGGCGTTGGCGTTGGCTGGCTCATGGCCTGGATGGCCATCCGGCACCGCGTCGACCAGATCATCGCCGGCACGGTGGTGAACTTTGGCGCGCTTGGCCTGACAAACTTTGTCTACCTGCGCATCCTGCAGCTCAACACGGACATCAACACGCCGCCCACCGTGGAGGCGATCAAGGTGCCGATCCTGAGTCAAATCCCGGTCCTTGGACCCGTGTTCTTCAGCGGCACGCCCTACCTGTACATCGCCCTGATCACGATGGTCGTGCTCACGTACATGCTGTTCAAGACTCGCTGGGGCCTGCGGCTTCGCGCGTCCGGCGAGTACCCCAACGCTGCAGGCACCGTTGGCGTGGACGTCATCAAAATCCGCTACCGCGCCATGATGCTGGCCGGGGCGATCGCGGGGTTCGCAGGCTCCTACCTGAGCCTCCACAGCGCGGGCTCGTTCCAGATGAACATGTCAGCCGGCAAGGGCTTCATCGCGATGGCCGCGATGATCTTCGGCGGCTGGAACCCCATCGGCGCGTTTGGCGCGGCGCTCGTGTTCGGCTTCTCGGACGCCACGCAGACGCTGCTCTCAAGCCTTGGCGTGGATGTCCCGCCGCAGATCCTCACAAGCGTGCCGTACCTGGTCACCATCGTGGTTGTGGCAGGTCTCGTGGGGCGCGTCCGGGGTCCGGCGATGGCTGGCATCCCGTACGAGCAGGGCTGAGCTCAAGAAGCGTCCCGATGAGTGCTGGCTATGACGTGGAGCGCTGGGCAGCCGTCCACGCCCTCCCCACCTATCACCGCGCCCCAGCGGGCGCTCGAACGGCTCCCTTCGGGACGCCGGAGCACCCGCTGCCGCTGATCATCGACAGCGATCCGGGTCTGGACGACGCGCTGGCCATCGGCCTCGCAGCGGCCAGCCCGGAGTTCAAGCTGCTGGCGGTCACCACGGTTGGCGGCAACGCCGATGTGGCCCGCTGCACGGAGAACGCGCTTCGGCTGCTCCACGCCTACGGTCGTGACGACGTGCCTGTGGCCGAAGGCGCCGCCGGTGCGCTGCTGGGCTCCATCGTGCGGGCCACGGAGGTCCACGGCGAGAGCGGTATTGGCACAACCCAGCTTCCGCCCGCGGTGAACACCGCGCGCCCGGAAGGAGCCGTTGCGCTGATTGCGCGGCTGCTGGCCGAGAGCCCGGAGCCCGTGGCCATCGCGCCCATCGGGCCACTCACCAACATCGCGCTGGTGCTGTGCCAGTACCCGCAGCTCGCCTCGAAGATCTCTCACCTCTGCCTGATGGGCGGGTCCATCGGGGAGGGGAACTACAGCGTCTCAGCGGAGTTCAACATCGCCGCCGATCCTGAAGCTGCCGATGTGGTCTTCCGCTCGGGTGTGCCCGTCACGATGATTGGTCTGGACGTGACGCACCAGGCGCTGCTGGACCGTGAGGCGGCGCAAGCCCTGCGTGGGCTCGGCACGCGCTCAGGCGTGATCGCTGCGGAGCTCACGGACTACGCCCTGGATCGGAACCTCGAGTGGTCCGGCTCAACCACCACGGCCATCCACGACGCCGTGGCGATTGCGCACCTCATGGTTGGGGACCTTGTGGCTGTGGCGCCCTACTACGTGGCCGTGGACACAACGCAGGGCCCCGCGCGCGGCCGCACGGTGTGCGACGGGCTCCCGTACCGGCTGCGCCGCGACGGGCGGACTGCCAACGCCGATGTGGGCATCGTCATCGACGGCGGGCGGTTTGAGCGCCTGCTCCTGGACGCGTTTGCGAGGCTCCCATGAGCCACCCCATCCCGGTGATCCTTGACTGCGACCCAGGGCACGATGACGCCCTAGCCATCACGCTGGCGCTGGCCCGCCCGGAGCTCAACGTGCTGGGCATCACCACCGTGGGCGGCAACGCGGGTCTCGAGAACACCACGCGCAACGCGCTCCGGATCCTCGCGCTGCTGAACCGCCCCGACGTGCCGGTGGCCGCGGGCATTGACGATCCGCTGCTGCGGCCGCTGGAGACCGCGCCCGAGGTCCATGGCAAGAGCGGGCTTGATGGCGCCGATCTGCCGGAGCCCATCTCGGAGGCGCGGCCCGAGGGCGCCATCGCCTTCTTGGCGGCAACCCTGGCGGCGTCGCCCGAGCCCGTCACGCTGATCCCCACGGGGCCCCTCACCAACATCGGCCTGCTGCTGCTGGCGCATCCGGAGCTCAAGCCCAAGATCGCGCGCATCTGTCTGATGGGCGGCGCGATGGGTGCGGGCAACTGGACGCCGTCGGCCGAGTTCAACATCTGGGTGGACCCGGAGGCTGCGCGGATTGTGTTCCGCAGCGGTCTGCCCATCACGATGTGCGGTCTGGACATCACGCACAAGGCGCTGATGGGGCTGCCCGAGGTGGACCGCCTCCGCGCGCTGGGCACCCGGCCCGGCGACGTCTTCGCGGACCTGCTGTTCTTCTTCACGCGCTTCCACCTGGAGCGCTACGGCACCGCCGATACCCCCATCCACGATGCCGTGGCGGTGGCCGCCGTGGCCCTGCCGCACCTGGTGGGGACGCGGCCCCACCACGTGGACGTGGAGGTCAACGGCGAGCTCACCCGCGGCATGACCGTCGTGGACCACCGCGGCCAGCCGGGCAAGACGCCGAACGTGGACGTGGCGCTTGATATCGACCGCGCGGCGTTTGCCGAACTGGTGATCGAGGCCGTCGCGAGCTTCCGCTAGGGCGCCGTCTGGCCAGGCGCCAGCATCAGCGGGTAGATGCGCTCGTTCTCGGGCGTGCCGTCTTTCGCCGACGCGTTGTACGCCCGCAGCGAGCCCCAACCCGGCGTGGCCAGCGAGTAGGGGAGGCTCGTCAGGAACGTGCCCCAGCAGCCGGTGCCGCACGTGGCAGTGACCACTTGTGCCGCCAGCACGGTACCCGCCAGATCGCGCACCTGCACGATGAACTGCGCCTCGTACACGTTGGCGTACCCCTGGATCTGGAGCGGGCTGCCCGTGTGGCCGCTGCCCCACGCGGGCGCGTCCACAAAGATGGCCGGGAGCTGTTCGCTGAAGTCGGTGCGCTTGAGCGGACGCCGCAGGACGCCCGCGGACGTGTGCGCGGCCACCACCGCGCTGTCCACCGTGATGCTGACCGCCGTGACCGCGGGGAACTGGGTGAGCGTGTAGACCACCTGGGCGATCCGCTGAAGCGTGGCCTCGGCGCTGTTTGGAGCCAGGAACGCGCGCGACAGGGCCACGTGCGCCACCGGCCCA
>CAIXZV010000120.1 GCA_903924005.1 uncultured Chloroflexota bacterium
CGCCCGTCCAACCCGCGCAGCCCGCCCAGACAGCGCCCGCCGCGCCGGCCTGGACCGCGCCAGCACCGAGCACTCCGCTCTGGGGTGCGCCAGCCGCGCCCGGCGCCCCCGGCGCCGCCCCCACGCCGCCGCCCATCGCTTGGGCCCCGGCCAAGGCCAAGATCGTCGCGTTTGGCGCTGCCGCCGAGGCGGCCACCGGTACCCACGGGCTCCGTACGAGCATTGCGGCTGCGGCCGTCATGCTGGGCGTCTTGTTCAGCGCCAACGTCATCAACGCTGCCATGCCGCTTCCCGGCAACCCGCAGACGGTGAACACGGGCCCCGCCGCCCCGGTGAACCCGGGCCAGCCCGCCAACCCGGGCCAGCCGGCCAATCCGGCGAACCCCGGACCCATCACCGCAGGCGACGCGGTGGACATCGGTAACGGCGTGACAGTTCGGCCGCCCGCCGGCTGGTCCGTTGTGGGCCAAGACCAGGGCATGACCGGGTTTTCCAAGGGCAACGTGATCGTCATCGCAGGCGGCATCGCCTGGAAGGACACGGCCGTCAGCCTTGCCACCCAATATCGCGACGCCTGGTTCAAGCAGGGCCAGTTCACGGGTGAGGACCCGCAAGTTGGCGCAATCAACGGCAACGACGGCGCCGTCCTGAACTACACGGGCACGATCAAGAGCAAGCAGGTTGACGGCGGCATCGTCGCGCTGGTCAAGGGCGGCAAGGCCGGCCTCCTGAACATGTTTGGCCCCACGGGGTCGCTCAAGGATGTCAGCGGCGACCTCAATGCCTTCATCAACTCCATGCAGATCGGGGGCTGAGAGATGAGCACGCTTCCGAACCTGTTTGACGCGGCGCCGTCGAACCGCTGGGGCTACCAGACCTCGTTCATCCAGCGCCATCAGCCGGCGTTCTGGCTCTTCGTTGTCACGCTGGTCCTGACCGGGCTTGACTTCCTGTCACAGCAGTTCCAGATGCTGTCAGCCGTGCCCAACGCGTGGCTGACAACCGTCCTGATGCTCACGCCGTACGCGATCCCGGTGATCGCGGTGATCTACCTGATCGATACCTACGAGCGCGAGCCCGTGAGCATCCTCGTTGCCGCCGTGGTCTGGGGCGGGGTTGCCGCCACCACGCTGTCGATGTACACAAACACGCCGCTCGCCGAGCTCATCTACAAGTTCACGGGCGATGCGGACTTCACGCAGACCTGGAGCGCGGCGCTGACCGCCCCCTTCGTCGAAGAGGGGTTCAAGGCGCTGGGCGTGATCCTGCTTGTGTCGCTCGCTCGCCCCGAGATGGACGACATGCTTGACGGGTTTGTCTGGGGGGCGATGGTGGGGATCGGCTTCCTGCTGGTTGAGGACGTCTTCTACTTCGTCCGAGCGTTTGGCCAATCGGGCGACTACGGCAGCCTGTTCCAGATGTTCCTCATCCGGATCCTTGGCGCAGGCCCCTACAGCCACTTCCTCTACACGGGCCTGTCCGGCATGGGCATCGCCTACTACACCACCCGTACGGACCAGCCGTGGATGCGGCGGCTGCTAGTGGGTCTCGGGTTTGCTGCCTGCGGTGTGGGCGCCCACTTCCTGTGGAACTCGCCCATCCTGTCGGGCATTGGCGGCGACGGCATCACCGGCTTCTACGTCATGGTCACCATCAAGGGCTTGCCCATGCTGGCGGGCCTCGTGATCCTCGTCCGCCTCGCCCGCCGTCGTGAGCAGAACTGGTTTGCATCGTTGACGCAGACCTTCAATGACGATGGGTCCATTACGACGGCCGATTTGGCTGAGCTTGGCGGGCTCCGCGCACGCCGGAAGGCACGCGGGGCGGCCAAGCGCGCGAAGGGGCCGACGGCAGGCAAGCTCAAGGCCCAGATCCAGCGGGAGCAGATCCAGCTGGCGATGGCGATGAGCCGCCTCGGCGCCGAAGACGCGCCCGAGGTTGCTCAGCGCGCCGACCACGTGCGCCAGCTCAAGGCGCAGCTCGACGCGATGCCCGCGGTTGGCGGGTACGTCGCGGGTGTGCCCGGCGCGGCTGCTCCCGGCTGGGGTGCGGCGCCTGTCGCGGGTGCGGCTCCGACGGCAGCGTCCGCCGGGTGGGGCCAGCCCGCTCCGACGCCTGCTCCGGCTGCCCAGCCTGCCGCAGCGCCCGTCGGGTGGGGCCAGCCCGCCCCTGTGGCGCAGCCTGCACCGCAGCCCGAGCCTGCGCCGGCACCCACGCCGGCACCGCAGCCGGTCGAGGTCGCCACGCCCGCCCCC
>CAIXZV010000121.1 GCA_903924005.1 uncultured Chloroflexota bacterium
CGTCCGCGACAGCCCCGGCGTGTACTTCGCCTCGTAGTCATAGAACTCGTGACCCGATACGATCTCGCCCGGGCCATAGGTCTCAAGCGTGTCTGGGTCATTGCCGATGACCGACACCTCAAGATCCCGCGCTCCGGCCAGATACCGCTCAACCAGCACCAGGTCGTCATAGTGCAGGGCGGCCTCAATGGCGGCCCGGCGCTCATCGGGCCGATGGGCAATGGTCATGCCCAGCGAACTGCCAAGACGGGCGGGCTTCACCATCAGGCGCGGCTCGCCAGATTCGGCCGCAAACGCCTCCATGTCGGCCAGCACAGCCTCCGGTTCACGCGCCCAGCGCGTCGCGCGGACCTCCAGCCAGTCCACCACCGGCAGACCGAGTCCGCGGACGAGGCGCTTGAACACGGCCTTGTCCATGCCGATGGCGCTCGCGGTGACACCGGAGCCGGTGTACACGAGAGCGGCTGCCTCGCAGAGCGCCTGCGCCGTGCCGTCCTCGCCAAACGGGCCATGCAGCGCCAGGAACACCACCGGGGGCACCGCCTGCGCCGCGAGACCCTCAAGCGCCTCGGACGCCTCAAGCGGACCCGTCGCGCCAAGCGCAATCGGGTTGTCATACACGGCCTGCGGGCGTCCGTCGCGGCGGTGGCCGTCGGGCAGGCGCCACCAGCCGCCGCGCAGGTCGATGAGCCAGCACTCCACGCGGTAGCCAGCGCCCGCGAGCGCGTCAGCAATTGCGGTGCCAGACACGATGGACACATCGTGCTCCGCGGACGGGCCGCCAAGGACAACGGCGATGGGTGTGGCGGCGGGCACGTGGCCCAGGGACGGAACGGGCATCAGGCGGCCACCTCGGGGCTCCAGGTGGACCAGTCGCCGACAAACTCGATCTCGGGCTCCAGCACCACGCCCGTGCGCTCGAGGACTTCAGCCCGGACAACCTCCGCCAGACGTCGCACATCGGCGGCCGTGCCGTGCTCGTCGTTCACGATGAAGTTGGCGTGCTTGGGCGAAACCACGGCCCCGCCGACGCGGCGACCCTTGAGGCCCAAGGCGTCGATGAGCCGGCCGGCCGAGTCGCCTGGCGGGTTGCGGAACACGCTGCCGGCTGACGCCTGCCCCAGCGGCTGGTGTTCGCGGCGCCAGCGGCGGATGTCGTCAAGCCGGGCGGCAATCGCGGAGGGCTCGTCAGGGCGGAGGCGGAACACCGCGGCAAGGACGATCTCGCCCGGGTTGTCCTTGAATCGGCTGTGGCGGTACGTGAAGTCCAGGTCCGCCGCCGGGAGCACTGCCTCAGTGCCATCTGCAAGCAGCACGGTTGCCTGCTCGAGGACCGCGGCCGTCTCACCCCCATGAGCGCCCGCATTCGCCCACACGGCGCCGCCAACTGAGCCCGGGATCGCCAGCCCGTACTCAAGCCCTGCCAGCCCGGCCTTCTGCGCCTCGGTGGCCACGCGCGCCATCGGGACGCCGGCCTCGGCCGTATATCGCTCGCCCGCAACACGGGTGGTCTCCGCGCGCACCAGCACCACGAGCCCGCGGATCCCGGCGTCCGACACCACGAGGTCGCTCCCCCGCCCGAGGAGGAACAGCGGGATCCCGCGTGGCCGCGCATAGCGGGCAAGACCGCGCAACTCAAACGCGTTGTGCGCGGTGACAAAGAGGTCGGCGGGACCTCCGACGCGCATGGTTGTGTGGGCCGCCATCGGCTCGTCGCGCACGGCGCGCACGCCGATCCGCCGCGCCAGGTCGGCCGCGATCGCCACGGCATCAAACCCGGCAGCGTCTGTCATGGGCGCCACCATACCGGCCAGCCAGCCATCGGGCGCCAGAGGCCAAGCCGAAGCTTTGGCCAGCGCCGCGCACTTAGGGCCCGCTGTACCACGGGCATCCGCCAGCGTCTGGCGCTCACCATGTACCTCCGCGTGAGATTGTGTCGATATCGGCCTGGGTTGGGATCGAGGATCGCCGTGCAAGCGCCATCACGAGATCGGCCACGGCATCAGCAGCATGTGGGCGGGCGACGTCCCGAGCGGCGGCCGACATGCGCGCATGCGCAGCCGGGTCGCTCAGCAGCCCGGCGAGATCAAGGAGTCGCTCGGCGGTGAAGTCGGCGTCATCAACCAGCGTCGCTGCCCCCGACGCCGCGTACGCCTCGGCGTTGCGGCGCTGATGGCCACCCGCGTGCGGGTACGGCACCACAACCATCGGCAGCGCAAACGCCGCCGCTTCCGCCAAGGTTGAGGAACCGGCCCGCCCCACAATGAGATCGGCGGCCGCGAGGGCGGCGGTCATCTCGGTGTACAGGAACGGGTATGGGCGATAGCGGTCGCGGATCGGCTCCGGCAGCGCCTCTCGGGCGGTGATGGCCGCGGCATACCCGTCATCCCCGGTCACGTGGACCACGCGGACACGCTCCACGAGCTGCCGCAGGGAGCCCGCAACCGCCTCGTTGAACCGGCGGACCGCCTGCGACCCGCCAAACACAAGCAGGATCCGCTCACCGGGCAGTGCGCCAAAGACAGCCCGCGCCGCGTCTGGGTCAATGGCTCCGGCATCGCGGATGGGCGTGCCGGTCAGGAGGGTGTTTGGGTGGGCCAACGCGGTTGCGGTCTCGGCAAAGCTC
>CAIXZV010000122.1 GCA_903924005.1 uncultured Chloroflexota bacterium
AGAAGTACCCCAGATACCGCACTCCCCCAGGTCACCCGCACCATCGACGCCCGAGGCAGCTTCTGCCCAGGCCCGCTGATGGAGCTGATCCGCGGCATCAAGGAGTCTGAAGTAGGCGAGGTCCTTTCTATCCTGTCCACGGACAAGGGCAGCAAGACCGACATCCCCAAGTGGGTTGGCAAGGCCGGCCACACCCTCATCGGCGTGTTCACCCGTGACGGGTTTGACGAGATCATCGTCGAGAAGGTCCGGTAGCAGCCATGCAGCAGGTTGTGGTGCTCGGGGGCGGTGTCGGCGGCACGCTGACCGCCAACCTCACGGCCCGCAAGCTCAAGGGCCTCATTGCCAAGGGCGAGGCCACGGTCACCGTGGTTGACGCCAGCGGGAACCATGCCTACCAGCCCGGCTACATGTACATCGCCATGGGCCAGGAGCGGGCAGAGAAGCTCGTCCGTCCTGAGACGTCACTGCTCGACGGCAACGTTGAGCTGGTGGTGGGCGAGGTGGAGCGTATCGACACCGCCGCGCAGATCGTGTCGCTTGGGTCTGGCGCCTCGCTGCACTACGACCAGCTGGTCATCGCCACAGGCTCGCGGATCGTGCCCGAGGAGCTGGCCAACTTCGACGCCGAAGCGCAGCACTTCTACACCGCCGATGCGTCAGCCAAGCTGCGCAGGGCGCTCGACGCGTTCACGGGCGGGAAGATCGTCATCGGCATCGCCGGCATCCCGTACAAGTGCCCGCCGGCGCCGCTCGAGGTGGCGTTTCTGATCGAGTCCGAACTGCGCGAGCGGGGTCTGCGCGACAAGACCGAGATCACGTTCCTTTCGCCGATCAATCGGGCGTTCACCATCGAGAGCGTGTCCGAGATGGCCACGCCGATCTTCTCGGAGAAGGGGATCCGCCTAGAGTTGCTGGCAGGCGTTGGCGAGATCGACGCCGAGCGGCACGTGGTGATCACCGATGCCTTTGAGGAGCACCCGTACAACCTGCTGATCTGCGTGCCGCCGCACCGCGGGGCGCAGGTGGTTGTGGACTCCGGGCTGGCCCCCAAATCCGGCTGGCTGCCCACGGACCGCCACACCCTGCAGGTCAAGACGGTGGCCAAGCCGGGACCTGGTGTGGCCGATGCGGACGTTCCGCGCTACGCCAACGTGTACGCCTTGGGCGACGCAACGGACCTGCCGCTCTCGAAGGCGGGCTCCACGGCGCACTTTGAGGCGCCGGTGGTTGCGGAGCGCGTTGCGGCGGCGGTCCTTGGCCGGGAGCCCGCCGGGAAGCACGCCAGTTACGAGGGCAAGGTGATGTGCTTCTTCGAGGTGGGCGACGGGAAGGGCACGCTGCTCCAGTTTGACTACGAGCATCCGCCCAAGCCGCCGAAGCCCAACCGGTTCTGGCATCTGGGCAAGATCGTGTTCAACAAGACGTACTGGCACACGGTTCCGAAGGGTCGGGTATAACGGCTCCGGGCCGGCTTGGACGGTTGCACTGAGGGCACCGTTCACGCCGGCCCTCGGATTCCGGGGGTGGTTGCGCTGCGCGATGACTCGGCGACGGACCGCTCGAACCTACAATCGGGGCATGACTCTTTGCAGCGCCGGTTGGCCCCGATGAGCGGCCGCGTCTTCTCTCGCGCGTCGTCCGCCAACCCGCCCGTGGCGGTGCAGGCCCACGGCTCCACCATCGTGGACGCGGAGGGCCGCGAGTACCTCGACGCGGCGGGCGGCGCCATCGTCGTGGGCATCGGCCATGGTCGGCGCGAAGTTGCGGCTGTCATGGCCGAGCAGGCGGGGCGCGTGGCGTACGCGCACGGCAGCGCGTTCACCTCTGATGCCCTGGAGCGCTACGCCAAGGCCGTTGGCGCGCACCTGCCGATGGACAACCCGGCGGTCTACCCGGTGTCGGGCGGGTCCGAGGCCATCGAGACCGCCCTCAAGCTGGCCCGTGCCATCCAGATCAGCCGGGGCGAGACAGACCGCTGGCAGGTCATCGCGCGCTGGGGCTCGTACCACGGCAACACGCTTGGTGCGCTTGACCTGTCGGGGCGCGCTCCGCTCCGGGCGCCGTACGAGCGGTGGCTGGGACGTTTCACCCACGTGAGCGCCGCCTATCCGTACCGCGGCGGCGAGCCGGGTTCGCAGGCGCTGGGTTCAGCGGAGGCCCTAGCGGTCGAGCTTGAGGCGGCGATCGTGGCCGCTGGGCCGGGGCGCGTGGCGGCCTTTGTGGCTGAACCTGTCGTTGGCGCGACGCTTGGCGCGGTTGAGCCGCCGGAGGGCTACTGGCTGGCCATCGCGGACGTGTGCCGCCGTCACGGCGTGCTCCTCATCGCCGATGAGGTCATGACCGGCTTTGGCCGCACCGGCGCCTGGTTTGGCGTGGACCACTGGGGAGTCCGGCCGGACCTTCTGGTTGCGGCGAAGGGCGCCACATCGGGCTACTGGCCGTTTGGCTTTGTGGCCGCGGACGGGCCGCTGTACGACGCGGTGCGGGCAGGCAGTGGCTTCACCCACGGCTTTACGTACTCGCACCAGCCGGTGGCCGCGGCCGTGGCAGGCGAGGTGCTGAGGATCCTCGAGGCGGAGCAGCTCGTGGAGGCGTCGGCGGTCAAGGGCGAGCGGCTCAAGGCGCTCCTGCGTGACCGTCTGGGCTCACACGAGGCGGTGGGGGACATCCGCGGGCGCGGCCTCATGGTGGGCGTGGAGTTGGTGCGGGACTGCGCAACCAAGGCGCCCTACCCACGGGCCGCGAAGCTCATCGAGAACGTTGTCCGGATCGCCGCCGAGCGCGGGCTGCTGCTGTACCACGGTGCCGGCAACGCAAACGGCGTGGACGGGGACACGGTCCTGCTTGGGCCGCCGCTCGTGATCACCGATGCCGAACTGGTTCGAGTGGTCGACGGGCTGGGCGAGGCGCTGGACCTGGCGCTGGCCGGGATCGCCGGCTAGGCCGCGCCTTTCGGGGCGGCCGCGCCTTGTTCACCCTCCCCACGGGTGAACGGTTCCGCGGTGCGACGTTTCGGCCGCGCGGCGGCGCGTTTGTTGCGCGGGGATGCCCTGCCACCGGAGAAACCGTGCATTGGAGGGGTGAATCATTCCGTCACGGAACCGTTCACCCGCCTGACGGGCG
>CAIXZV010000123.1 GCA_903924005.1 uncultured Chloroflexota bacterium
CATTGGGCGTCGGGTGGCGCCGCTCCGTCGCCGCGAGGCGGTTGCCGCGCCCGCCGCGCCCGCCGCCGGCGGCGAGGAGGGCGCACATGGATGATCTTGTCGCCCCCGCCGCGTCCGGCGCCGCCCCCGTCCTTGTCGCCCGCGACATCCGCAAGGTCTTTGGCGCGCTCGTCGCGCTCGACGGCGCCGAGGTCTCCGTGGCCAAGGGCGAGATCGTGGGCCTCATCGGCCCCAACGGCTCGGGCAAGAGCACGCTGCTCCACGTCATCTCGGGACGCACGCCCGCAACAGGCGGCACCGTGACGCTTGGGGGACGCGACGTTACGCGGGCCAAGCCGTCGGACCGCATCCGCGCCGGGCTGTCCATCAAATTCCAGCTTGCCCGGGTGTACCTGGACCAGACCGTCGCCGACAACCTGCTGCTGGCGATCCAGTCGCGGGCACCACTGGTGTCGCTGATGCTGTCGCGCTCGCGCGCAGCCGCTGCCGAGACCATTGACGAGCTGCTTGTGGGCTTCAACCTCACCCATGCACGCGACCAGCTGGCCCGCGAGCTGTCCCATGGCGAGCAGCAGTGGCTGGAGATCGCGATGGCGATGGCCGTGAAGCCCACCGTTCTGCTGCTGGACGAGCCCACCGCCGGGATGAGCCGCGAGGAGCGGTTGGCCACCGGGGAGCGGATCCGCGCCGCCCGCGAGCGCTGCGGTGTCCTGATCGTTGAGCACGACCTCGACTTCATTCGCGGCCTCTGTGACCGGATCAGCGTCCTGCATCAAGGCAAGATCATTGCCAGCGGCACACCCGCCCAGATTGAGGCCGACCCGCGCGTTCAGGAGGTCTACCTCACCCGTGTCTGAGCACACCTCCTCGTCGGCCGCCCTTCTCAGCGCCGAGGGCATCGTCGCGGGCTATGCCGCCAGCCGCGTGCTCTTCGGCGTGGATGTCGAGGTGCCTGCCGTTGGCACGGTTGCCATCGTGGGCCGCAACGGCGCGGGCAAGACCACGCTGCTGCGGACGCTGATGGGCTACATGAAGCCCATTGCCGGCAGCGTCTTCCTGGATGGGGTGGACGTGACAGGCCAGTCTGCCGCCGGCATGGTCCGTCGCGGCGTTGGCTATGTGCCGCAGGAGCAGGGCGTCTTCGCCGGACTCACTGTGCGCGAGAACCTGCTGCTGGGTCTGCGCGCCGGGCCGAAAAAGAGCGGGGCCCGCATCGAAGAGGCGTTTGAGCTGTTTCCCAAGCTCTCCGCCCGGGTTGCCCAGCAGGCGGGCACGATGAGCGGCGGAGAGCGGAAGATGCTTGCCATTGCCCGGGCGATGCTGGCCCGGCCGCGGCTGCTGATCATGGACGAGCCAACCGAGGGCGTCTGGGTGGGCGTGGTGGACGAGATCCTTGGCGCCATGCGCGCCTATGCGAAGGACCGCGCGATCCTGCTTGTGGAGCAGCATCTGGGCTTTGCGCTGGACCTCGCCGACAGCGTGGTGCTGCTGGACCGCGGCAACGTTGTGGTGTCGGGGCCGCGCGAGTCTATCGACCGCGACCAGCTTGCGAAGCGCCTCGCGCCGTAGCTGCGGGCGCGGCGACCCAATACCGGGCGTGCGAATTCACCCCTGACTCAGGACCGGCTGCGCCACGCAGCGGTCGAACCGCAAAGGCGCACTTCCAGCCGCGAACCATGCACCAGACGCGCGGTTCTGATGCACCGGTGAATTGCGGGTCAGGGCAACTCGCCGTGCGCGAGGACGCCGTCGATCAGCACGGCGAGGGGCGTCACCCGGTGGATTTCGGACGGCGCCTGGGCGTCGCGCCGGAGGGCTGGCTGCGGCCGCTGATGCACGCCTCGGGCCCCCTGCTGCGGCCGCTGATGCCAGCCTCGTGCATCTGCTACGGCTGCTGATGCACCCGTGACTCAGGACCAGGTCGTCGCTGCACGACTCGAGCGCCGAAGTCGCGGTTCGGGCTCCGAACGCTGCAGTCGGTGTGCCGATCTGATGCTGGCGTGACTCAGCGCACGGCGATGGGCCCTTGGGTCAGGGCAGCTCGCCGTGCGCGAGGACACCGTCGATCAGCACGGCGATGGGCGTCACCCGGTGGATTTCGGACGGCGCAACCGCGAATAGGTCGCGGTCCAGCACCACGAGGTCGGCGGCCTTGCCAACCTCGATGGACCCGAGGCGGTCCTCAAGGCGCAGTTGATAGGCGGACCCAGCCGTGTAGCCCCGGACCAGCTCAGCCAGGGGCACGCACTCGGCAACGGGCGGCCGCGGCGAGGCGTCAGGATCCGATCCGATCTCCAAGCGCGTGTGGGCGGCCTGCATGCCCAGGAACGGGTTTGCGCGGTCCGTCTTCCACTCGACGTTGTCGGTGATGTCGCTTGAGTAGGCAACTTCGGCCCCGGCGCCGCGCAGCGTCATCACCTGATACATCTGCCCATAGCGAGTTGGCCCAAGCCAGCGCTCGGCGCCCTCGAAGTACCCGCCGTACCAGTGCGGCGTGAAGTTGGCCACCACGTCCAGAGCGACGAAGCGCGCAAGGTCCGCCGGGTCCAGCACCTCCAGATGGCTCAGCGACACGCGCGTCGCCAGCGGCCCGCCCACCACGGCGCGCGCCCGCTCAACCGCGTCCAGCGCCGTGCGCACCGCCCGGTCGCCCACGCTGTGCATGTGCAACTCGATGCGCCGCTCGTGCAGCGCAAGGATCAGCGCCTCCAGTTCCTCTCCGGAGATCACCGTGTTGCCGCGGCTGTCCGGACCGTCCAGATAGGGCTCCAACACCGCGGCCGTGCCAACCTCGGTCACACCGTCAAGCACCAGCTTCACCGTGTTGATCCGCAGCCGCACCCCGCCGTACAGCCGAGCCAGCCGCTCCACGCGCTCCACGACGCCCGGCACTTGCTCGGGCAGCGTGACGTGCGCGGCGCCCTCGTACCGAAGCGGGAGGCGGCCCTCGCGCTCAAGCGACGCCAGTGCGGCGTAGACCGCGTCCTCGGCGTCCTGGTTGCCGCCGTCCAGCACCGCCACCACGCCGTGAGCCACGAGGTACTGCAGGAACGCCGCCAGCTCGTCACGCTGCGCGCCGCCGCCCACGCCAAGCCTGCGCAGGTATGGCTGGAGCGAGAACTCCTTTGTCCAGCCCGTCGGCTCGCCATCGGCATCGCGGGCGAAGCAGGAGAAGCCGGGCACGGGGTCTGGCGTGTCCCGGCTGATGCCAAGCAGCGCCAGGGCCGCGGTGTTGCACCACTGGCTGTGGCCGGAATCGTCGTAGAGGATCACCGGGCGATCCGGTACCACGCGATCCAGCGCCTGTCGGCTTGGCCCAGCCATGTCGAACGCCGCAATGTGCCAATAGCCGCCGATCAGCAGCTCGCGTTCCGGGTAGCGTCGCGCCGCTTCGACGACAGACGCCAGCAGCTCGTCCGAGTCCAGCGTGTCCGGCAGGATGAACACGTCCTTCGACCCGCTCACCAGACCCGGGTGCGTGTGGCTGTCGATGAGCCCGGGCAGCACAAGCCTGCCGCCCAGATCGTGGCGACGAGTCTCCGGCCCCGCCAGCGCTTCGGCCGCGGCGGCATCGCCAACGTAGACAAAGCGGCCATCGCGGATGGCCACGGCCGCAGCCCA
The DNA here is from genome assembly GCA_903924005.1 of uncultured Chloroflexota bacterium. GTDB lineage: Bacteria > Chloroflexota > Limnocylindria > Limnocylindrales > CSP1-4 > CAIXZV01. Next base: position 3,622 of record CAIXZV010000123.1, read on the forward strand.
GGGTTGGGCCGGATCCACCGTATAGAAGCGCCCGCCGGTCAGGATGAGGTCTGCAGGGCGCGCGGTCATGGCCAGAGCGTCGCGATGCTGGGCCCCAACGGGACAGCCCGCCTGTCCGCCATTCAGATCCCCGATGCCCCCAGGAGCGTGCCCACGAGATAGGTGACCACTGCGGCAGCAAGCCCAAGACCCACCTGCCGCAGACCGGTCCGAGTGGGGCTCCGATGCGTGAACTGGCTCACACCCAGACCAAGCAGGAACAGCCCGGCGAGGCTTGCGATCAGGCTGGCCCAGAACGCCACGGGGCCCGACGTGATCAGGTACGGCACCACCGGGATGATCGCCCCAAGCGTAAACGCAAGGAACGAGCCCACCGCCGCGCCCATCGGCGACCCGATGACGCGCGGGTCCAGGCCAATCTCTTCGCGCACCATCGTGTCCAGGGCACGGTCCGGGTTGGCGAAGACGCGGTCCGCCATCTGCGCGGCCTCATCGCGGCTGAATTCGCGCTCCATGTAGATCCCGATCAGGATCTCGCGCTCCTGCTCCGGAATGGTGGCAAGCTGATGGCGCTGGAACTCAATCTGGTACTCCAGCAGCTCGCGCTGTGACTTGACCGAGACGTACTCGCCCACGGCCATGCTGAAGGCGCCTGCGAGGAGGCCCGCCACCCCCGCCAGCACGATCACCCCAGGCGCCGGCGCTGCACCCGCCACGCCCATGACCAGCGCAAGGTTGCTCACCAGACCGTCGTTGCCGCCAAAGACCACCGGGCGCAGGATCCCGGCTGCACGTGACTCGTGCGGTGAGCGGGGAATGCCACCCTCAGGGATGCGGCGTGACTCGATGAGCGCCGCCACTGCTGCCAGCGGGTTCCTGCGAGGAGCGGGAGAGCCGTCAGCGGTCATAGATCACCCCAAACATTTGCCGACACAATCTCGAGCCCGCCTGCTGTGCGGGACCTCGGTGCATCGAGCAGCCATTGTCGGTCCTGTGGGCATTGAGCGAGGGCAGGACCGACAGCCGTGCTTGCTACTCCGTGTACCAGTTGCGACGCGCATAGCCAAGGCGGAACCCAGTCCGGACCATGTTCCGGTATGAGTGGTTGACCGGGTCCTTCTCGGTCTCTTCGCCCGTCTCGGTGACCGCCAGCCGGCAACCGGCGGTCCGGGCGTCCAGCAGGCGACGCAGGAGCATCGCGGTCTGCCACCCTCGGCCGCGGTGGGACTCCAGCGTGCCGCCGTACCCAAGCCACGCGACACCGCCGTCTACTCGGAGCGCCGCAACGCTCACAGGCTCGTCACCGTCAAAGCCCAGGTAGTGGCTCCAGCCGGGCCGGCCCACAGTGGCCGTCACCAGGGCCCCAACGGCGTCCGGCATCTCGAAGGCGGCAAGGCAGACCTCGCCGAACGTCGTTGCGGACTCGGGGCCGATCCGTTCAATCCGCAAGGCGGCGGACGGCGCTGCGATATCGCGGAGGTCGTGCCACACCTTGACCCAGCGGCCGCCCTGCTTGTAGCCCTCCGCCGCCAGCCACATTGGCAGTTCCGGCGGCTGCGCTCCAGGCGCAACGTGGATGGCGGTCTGCGTTAGGCCCAGATTGCGGAAGAAGGCCGCAGCGTCGGCCACGTCCGCCCGGGTTGCAGGCTGCTCCACGCCCAGCCCAATGACGCGGTTGAAGAAGAAATAGTCAAGGATGGTCAGCGCGTGGGCGATGCCGCCGCCGATGACGGCGGTGGATGCGCCAAGCGGGTTGCCGGGCAGTTCCCCAACGGCGGCGTATGCGTCTCCGTAGGCCCGGGCCTCTGCCATCTCGAGCCATCGTGCGACATCACGCGGGAGATTGGGCGGCAGCTCGGGAACGGGCTCAATCATTGCGGTGGTCCTCGGGCTTGCGGTTTGGCCGCCGGGCTGCAGTCCATGCTCCCGACGCGTGCACGATGACAGACCGGCTCCGTGCCCACACGCCGTTGTGGGCCCACGGCCCGGTTGGCATCACCGTTCTGGGGCCGCCTGGCCGGAGCCGGGTGCAATTGCCCGCACCACGGCGCAACCCACCACGCACGAGTTCACACCCGGAGGTCCAGGACCCGGCCCCAGTGCATCACCCGGACCGCCACCAGCACGCCAAATGCCGCCACTACAAGGACCGCAGCGGCGGCGATTGACGTGTCAAGGTTGCCGGCCTGGAACTCGCCGTACACCACCAGCGGCAGCGTCTGCGTGTGCCCCTCCACGTTGCCCGCAAACATGATGGTGGCGCCAAATTCGCCCAGCGCCCGAGCCCAGCTCATAACGAGGCCGCCGGCCAGCGCAGCGCTTGCCAGCGGCACGGTGATGGCCAGGAACAGTTGGCGCTCGGACGCCCCATCTACTCGGGCGGCGTCCTCGAGATCGCGGTCTACCCCGGCAAAGCCAATCCGCGCCGAACGGATGTAGAACGGCGCCGCGACAAACGTCTGCGCGATCACGACCGCCGCGGTGGTGAACGGCAGCTGGATCCCCAGCAGATCCAGCGACGGGCCAAGCACGCCGCGGCGACCCAGCAGGAGCAGGAGCGCAAGCCCTGCCACCGATGGCGGCAGGACGATGGGCAGGTCGATGACCGTTTCCAGGATCGCCGCACCGCGGAACCGTCGCCGGGCAAGAACCAGTGCCAGCGGCGTCCCGATCAGAACCATCAGGACGATGCTCACAGCCGTGGTCACGAGGCTCAGCAGGAGCGCGTCCGTCACGGCCCGGGCGCCAAGCGTGGCGAGCAGCGATCCGCTCAGCACCGCTCGCGCAACAAGGACAACGACGGGCAGCCCCAGCAGCAGCCCCCCGATGATCGCGAGGAGTTCCGCTGGTCGGCCCAGCGCTGTGCCGCCGGTCTTGAGTTTGGGAGACGCAGTCATGGCAGAAGCGCGCAGGCTCAGGAGGCTGGTAGGAACCCGAACGAGGCCAAGATCGCCTGTCCGTCAGGACCGGCCAGCCAGGTCAGGAACGCGGTGGCGGCGGCCTGGTTGACCGATGCCTTGACCACCACGCCGCCGTACGTGGCGGGAACGTTGGCGCTGTCCGGGATGGCGACCGTGATGACCTTGTTTGAGGTCTTGGCGTCGCTCAGATAGACGATGCCCGCGTCGCCTTCGCCCAGCCCAACCTTGGTGACAATCCCGCCCGCGTTGTCCTCCGCGGAGACAACATTGGCTGTGTACTTCGCCGCGAAGTCGGCGGCGTAGCCGGCCTTTGCGACTAGGTTGGCGAGCAGCGTTGCCGTGTATGTCTGGATGGGCACGCCGACGGCGCAGGCGATCACCTTGACGCCGGCGTTCGCAAGGTCGGCCGGGGTCTTGACGCCCGCGGGGTTGGCCGTGGGGACGATGACCGTGAGCAGGTTGCCCGCGAACTTGACCACCGCACCTGACGCGAGGCCCTTGTCCACCACGGACTGCGGGCTCTTCGTGTCGGCGGACAGGAACACGTCAGCGGGCGCGCCCTGCTCAATCTTGGTCTCAAGCGCGGTGGAGGAATCAGTCGAGATGGTCAGCTTCGCCCCCGGGTGGGCGGTCTCGTAGGCGGTCTTGGCCGTTGCAAGCACGGCATGCAGCGAGGAAGCGGCGTAGATCTGGACCTCGCCTCCCACTGGCGCAGCCGTGGGCGCGGCAGGAGCAGCCGACGAGCAAGCGGCAATGGCCACGGTCAGGCCCGCGACAAGCAGGTTATGGCGGGACTTCATGAGCGGTTCTCCTTGGGCGACGGGATCTCAACGATCACGTTGGTTGCCTTGATGACGCAGACGGCTTCCTTGCCCACCGCAAGCCCTAGGTCGTCAACCGCTTCCGCGGTCATCAGGCTCACGAGACGATGGGGGCCCGAAATGACCTCAACCACCGCCACAATCTTGTCGCGCTCAATGCGGGTCACGATCCCGGCAAACCGGTTTCGGGCGGACTGGGCGACGATTGGCCGATCGACGCTTGCGCGGCGGCGCTCAGCGAGCAGGCGGGTGATCTCCGCAACGTCGATGACGCGCTGGCCGCCCTCAGAGCGGCCCATCTCCACGCGGCCTTCGGCCTCCCAACGGCGGAGCGTTTCCACCGAGACGCCGAGCATTTCGGCTGCCTGGCCAACCCGGATGGGGGCCGGTGCGGATGACTGCGGATCTCTCATACCGCTCATTATCGAGATATATCGGCATTCATGTACAGGTGTTGGCGGTCTAGTGGTAGATATCAACCACTAGACCGCCGTTTCACAGGCACCGGTCTTCCATCTGGACAATCTCTGGCAAAACGCGCAGCCTGCGCGGTGATGCACACGCCCAGCCCCACCTTTGGCGTCCTGCTGCTTTCGGACGCGCCCTGGGAGGTTCTGGCGGAACGCGCGAAACGGGCGGAGGCCATGGGGTTCGACACCCTCTGGGTGGGCGACCACTTCGTGAACCCGTATGCCCCAAAGGGCCCCTGGTTTGAGGCCTGGACCACGCTGGCTGGTTTGGCCTCAGCGACGACACGCATCAGGCTTGGGCCGCTTGTCTCCAGCATCACCCTGCGCAACCCAGCGCTCCTCGCGCGGATGGCGATGACCGTGGACCACATCTCCCACGGGCGGCTAGAGTTTGGCATCGGCCCGGCTGGTGCTCCGCTGGACTACGCGATGCTGGGTCTGCCCGTGTGGTCCCCCCGGGAGCGCGTGGATCGTCTGGCAGAGAACCTTGAGATCATCTCCGCGCTCTTGGAGCACGGCGAGGTTCACCACCGCGGCAGCCACTACGTGATTGACGGGGCGGTTGTCGCCCCGGCGCCCGTGCAGCGGCCCCGGCCGCCCATCACGGTTGGCGCCCTCGGGCCGCGTGCCATCGAGTTGGCTGCCCGTTACGCCGACGCGTGGAACACCTACGGCGTGGCCGAGGGGCGCGCTGTGACGGGCCGTCTTGGCCACGAGGAGGCGATGGCGGCAACCGCCGCACGGTGCGCCCTCCTGGATGCCGCGTGCGAGCGAGCCGGCCGTGACCTGTCATCGATCCGGCGCAGCTACCTGTCGTTCCGCGGCCTCAGCGAACCGCTCGGGACGCCGGCCGAGTTCTCGCGTTTCGTCGGCGACCTCACGGCCATCGGCATGCACGACGTCGTCGTCTACTGGCCGGCGGACGCCGACGGCGAGGCTGCGCTGGAGGCCATCGCGCGCGAAGCCCTGCCGGACCTTCGCCCTGCGCCGCACACGCACGTTGAGGGGGAGCAATGACGCCCCAGCCATCGCGCCCGGCGCAATCCCAGCCGGACCCCGGCGCCCGGAGCTTGCTGGACCGCGAGTTTGACCGCCGGCGGTTTCTCGCCCTCCTCACGTCGGTGGTTGGCGCAGCTGCGCTGGCTGGGTGCGCGGGTCCAACCCCGCTGGTCAGCCCGTCGCTGATCGCGGTGCTGACCCCAAGCCCCACGGTGCCGGCGCTGCCAACGCCGGTGCCCAACGGGACGTACGAGACCCTGCGGCGCCTCCAGGCGATCATCCGCCAGAGCCCGGACCATCTTGGTTCGCTGGCTGCCGCCGCCGTTGCGGGCAAGGATCCCGCGGCGATCGTCCGTTTTGTGCAGGACCACATCGCCGAGCTGCCCGCCACTTCCGCTAACGCCGATCCCGTCACGGATGTCCGCTGGGGTCAGCGCGCCGCCCTGCGCGCCGGTGCTGGCACCCTCCGCGAGCGGGCTGACCTCATCCTCGACCTGCTCCGCCAGGCTGGGATGGACGGCCGGATCGTGTCGATCCCGCGCCCGGCGTCGGCTTCGACGGCGTCTCCTGTCGCACCAGTGTTTGCGCCAGACACCGCCGCGATCGCAGCGGTGTGGGACGCCGTCAACCCTGCCCACAGCCCAGTTGGCAACGCGCCCGACGACACCGGCCAGCGTGCGGACGCGATGACCGCGCGGCTCCTTGCGGCTCTGCCGGTCGAATTGCGAACCGCCCGCCTAACGATCCCGCCGCCCGGCGCCACGGTGCCGGCCGTGGAGTTCACGCAGGGCGGGGTCACCAAGTGGTCCGTCGGCCTGGGCAGCGGGGACCTGATCCTCACAACGGCGCCGGCCGGCCTCATCGGCGCGTCAGACGCCGTCGTCCCGCGCGCCAGCGTCGCCGTTTCGGTGGCCCTCAACACGCCCCACGGCGCAACC
>CAIXZV010000124.1 GCA_903924005.1 uncultured Chloroflexota bacterium
CTGGTGGCCGCCCTGCTCTCGCTGTGCGTGTCCGTTGTGGCAATCCCGGTGGCGTTCATCGGCGGGCTCTCGGGTGTCACGGCGCCAGCCGAGATGCTCGTGGCCGGCCTCAGCGCGACGTTCCAGGTGTTCAGCTTGATCCTGATGGCCGTGCTGTACGAGAGCCAGCGCTGGCGTTATGCGCCGCCTGCGATGCCGGCCACGCAAGCGCAGCCAGCCGAGTACCGCTCGCCGCTGGAGCCGCCGCCTCCACCGCCACCGGCGCAGCCCTGGAGTTAACTGGCCAAAGCTGGTTCAGCCCGTTGCGGTTGCTGCCGTAGCCGTGGCCGCCCGGAGTTCCGCCACAAGCGCGCCCAGCGCCGCCACGTCGCGGCCGTCCGCGCCAAGCGCGTCCACAAGCGCCGAGGCCACGATGACGCCCGCGGCGCCGGCCCCGGCAATTGCCCGGACATGGGCCGCTGACGACACGCCAAAGCCCACGGCCACGGGCACCGGCGACACGGCGGTGACGTCGCGGACCAGCGCGGCAACCGTTGGCGGCAGCTCCGTCCGCGCACCCGTCACGCCCACCAGCGACACGCAGTAGAGGAACCCGCCGGAGCGGGCAGCCACCGCGGCGCGGCGCGCCTGTGATGACGTGGGCGCCACCAGGTACACAACGGCGATCCCCGCCTCGGCCGCCACCGCCTCAAACGGCGCACCCTCATCGGGCGTGAGGTCGGCCACGATGACGCCCGCGATGCCGGCGCGGGCAAGCGCGAGGGCCCGGTCTCGCCCATCACCGCCGCCGATGATCTGGTTTGCGTAGCCCATCGCCACCACGGGCACCGAAGGCCGCGCCGCTGCAATCCGGCCGGCCAGCGCCAAGCTGCGCTCAAACGTGGCCCCGGCGGCGAGGGCCCCCTGCGACGCCCGCTGGAGCGTGGCGCCGTCGGCGAGCGGATCGCTATAGGGCAGGCCTACCTCAAGGAGGTCGGCGCCGTTGTCGATGGCGGCGCAGGCCACGGCAAACGAGGTCTCCGCGTCCGGGTAGCCCGCCACGACGTACGGGATGAGCGCGGCCCGGCCATTGGCGCCAGCATGGGCAAACGCCGCCGCAATCCGGTGGGCACCCGCGGTGTCGTTGGTGTGGCGCGTGCTGTTTGGCTCGCCGCTCATGCCACGCCCTCCCACGGCTCCACGTCGGCGAAGCGCTCAAGCGCCGCCATATCCTTGTCGCCGCGGCCGGAGAAGCCAATCAGCAGCACGGAGTCCTCCGCGTACCCGACGCCAGAGCCTTCAAGCCCCGCCAAAAGCTTTGGCAGCGCAGCAACCGCGTGCGACGTCTCAAGCGCGGGCAGGATCCCCTCCGTGCGGGTGACGGACTTCATGGCGGCAATCGCCTCGCGATCCGTGGCCGTCCCCACCTCCATGCGCCCGGCCTCGGCCAAGGCCGCAAGCTGCGGGCCAACGCCCGGGTAGTCAAGACCGGCAGATGCGCTGTGCGCCTCAACCACCTGTCCGTCGGCGTCCTGCAGCATCAAGCTCCGGCTCCCGTGGAGAATGCCGGGGGTGCCGCCCGCAATCGCCGCCGCATGGCGCCCGGTGGCCAGACCGTCGCCCGCCGCCTCGGCAACAGCCAGACGCACCGACGGCTCGCCGATAAACCGCGCCAGCAGACCGATGGCGTTGGAGCCGCCGCCGACGCAGGCAAGCGCGAGATCCGGGAGGCGGCCCTCGATGGCGTAGAGCTGTGCTGCGGCCTCGTCACCGATGCGGCGCTGAAAATCCCGGACGATGGAGGGGTACGGGTGCGGCCCCATGGCGGAGCCCAGCACGTAGTGCGTGGTCTCCACGTTGGTGACCCAGTCGCGCATCGCCTCGTTGACCGCGTCCTTGAGCGTAGCCGTGCCAGACGTGACGCTCCGGACCTCCGCGCCCAGCTGGCGCATGCGCAGGACGTTTGGCGCCTGGCGGCGGATGTCCTCCTCGCCCATGAACACCACACACGGCAATCCCAGCAGCGCACACGCGGTGGCCGTGGCCACGCCGTGCTGGCCGGCACCCGTTTCGGCGATCACCCTTGTCTTGCCGAGGCGGCGGGTGAGCAGCGCTTGACCCAGCGCGTTGTTGATCTTGTGGGCGCCCGTGTGCGCGAGGTCCTCACGCTTGAGGTACACACGGAACCGCTCCGGACTCGCCGGGAGGTGACGGCGGCCGGCAGCTGCGGCCTGCAGGCGATGTGCCTCTTGAGCCACCGCTGAGGCAAGGCGGTCCGAGCGGTACAGCGATGTCGGCCGGCCGGCGAAGCGCGCCAGCAGGTCGTCCAGCTCCGCCCAGAACCGCGGGTCCTGGCGAATGGCGTTGTACGCGTCCTCTAGCCCCTCCAGCGCACCAACCAGGGTCTCAGGGACGTACCGGCCGCCAAAGTCGCGCTCGGTCCCCCATCGGCCATCGTCGTCCACGTTGAGCAGACCCGCATGGACGGGCGTTGGGCCAGATGCGATGTTTGGCCGATGCCGACGGGCGTCTCGAGCCCGCTTGGCAAACAGGGCGACGGCCAGTGGGTCCTTGCGCGGGCGCTCGTCGCGCAGGCGTCGCACCTCAACGCCGGACGCCACATCAACGCCCGTGGCCGGGATGTCCAGCAGCGCCTGGCCCACATTGGCGGGGGCGAGACCGCCAGCCAGCGTGATGGGAACCTCGCGGGCAACGGCCGCGGCCAGCACCGCGTTCACGCGGGTGCCGGTGCCGCCGGGATGCGGCCCGCCCGCGGCGTCCAGCAGGATCCGCTCGGCGCCAGCGCGCAGAAACGCGTGAGCGCGATCCACGACGGCCGCGGCCGTGTCGCCGGAACCAACGCGGAGCGCCTTCCAGACGGGACGGCCGACAGCGGCGATGGCCGATGCGGGCTCGTCGCCGTTGAGTTGGACCGCGTCGGGATCAACGGCCGCGATGACGGCGGCCATGTCGGGCGCCGGCAGGTTGACGGTGACGACGACGATCCTTGTCGCGGGAGCGGCGTTGCGGGCTAAGCCCGCCAAGGACACCCCTTCCGCAATCGACAGCGCGCGCGGCGTCCCGGGCGCGAAGTTCAGCCCAATCGCGTCAGCCCCGGCACGCACCGCGGCCAGGATGCCGGTCTCATCCGTGATGCCGCAGATCTTGACCATCGGCTCGCGGGCCCGTGCCGCAGGGTCCGCCGGGTAGCGGCCAGCGGCCACGAACGCACGGGCGGCCGCGGCGGGATCGGCAGAGCGCATGAGCGCCTCGCCCACAAGCGCGGCGTCAAACCCTGTGGCGCGCCATCGGACAACGGTGGCCGTATCGCGAACGCCGCTCTCGGCGATGGCGAGGCGATCCGCGGGGATCAGCTCGCGCAGCCGAACGGCGCGCTCGGGGTCAACGTCAAGCGTGCGCAGATCGCGGTTGTTGATCCCGATCAGCCTTGCGGCCGTAGCGAGGGCGGCCTCAAGCTCACGCTCGTCATGCGCCTCAACCAGCGGCTCCATGCCCAGATCGCGGGCTCGGTCCACGAGCGCCATCAGCCGCTCCACCGGGTGGAGGACGGCCAGAAGCAGGACGATGTCGGCTCCCGCAGCGCGGACCAGGTCCAGCTGCCGCGCGTCAACGATGAACTCCTTGGCCAGGACCGGGATGCTCACGGCGGCCCGGACGGCGCGCAGGTCGTCCACGGAGCCGCCAAACCAGTGGGGCTCGCACAGGACCGAGATGGCGGCGGCACCCCCGGCGGTGTACGCGCGGGCACGGGCCACGGCGTCGTCACCAGCCGCGATATCGCCGACAGACGGCGAGCGGCGCTTGACCTCGGCAATCAGGTGGAGCCCAGGGCCGGCCAGCGTCCCCACGATGGATCGCGGCGCAGGAGCGGCTGCCACGGCCTTGGCCAGACCGTCCGCACCGAGCGCGTCCAACTGCGGGGTGAGGTCCGCCAAACGCCGGGCGGCGATCTCCGCAACCACCCCGGCTGCGCTCTCAGCCGTCATGCCTTCGCCGCCTTCGCCGCCTTGCCAACCGCCGTCTCGTGGGCCTTGCGGTCCGCCCGGAGCGCCTGCAGCACCTCGGTGGCCATGCCGGCGTCAATCGTCAGCGCGGCCCGGTCGATGCCGTCCTCCAGACGGTCCACGACACCCGCCACCAGGAGCGCAGCGCCGGCGTTGAGCAGGACGACGTCACGTCGGGCCCCGGGCTCGCCGCGGAGCACGGACTCCGTGATGCGCGCGTTCTCCTGTGCCGTGCCGCCCGCGAGCCGCTTGGTGGGCGCCACGGTGAGGCCCAGCGGCCCTATGGCAATCGTGCGCCGCTCCACCGAACCGTCAGCGCGAACGTCGTACAGCACGCCGGAGCCATCCAGCGGAAGCTCGTCCACGCCAAAGCCGTGGATCACGAACGTGCGCTCAGTGCCCAGACGCGCCGCCACTTCGGCAATCTTGGCCGCGGCCTTGGTATCACCGACACCCACGAGGGCGCGGGTTGCGCCAGCCGGGTTGGTGAGTGGGCCAAGCAGGTTGAACGCTGTGCGCACGCCAATCTCGCGGCGCGTCGGCCCAGCATGGCGCATGGCTGGGTGGAATGTCGGCGCCAGCAGGAAGGCAAAGCCAAGCTCGCGGATGGACCGGCCAGCCGATTCGGCGTTGTGGTCGATACGGACGCCCAGCGCGTCCAGCACGTCGGCCGAGCCCGACTTGGACGTGATGGCCCGGTTGCCGTGTTTGGCCACGGGCACGCCCGCAGCGGCGACGACCAGCGCCGCGGTGGTGGAGATGTTGAACGTGCCGGAGCCGTCGCCGCCGGTGCCAACCACATCGATGGCGCCAACGGGAGCCTCCACGCGGACCACGCGGTCGCGCATGGCGGACGCAAAGCCCGCCAGCTCGTCCACGGTCTCGCCGCGCATCCGCAGCCCCATCAGGAGGGCCGCCAACTGGGACGGGGTTGCCTCGCCATCCATCACGGCGCCCATCGCCGCGCGCGCCTGGTCAAGCGTGAGCGTGCCGCCCTCGACGATGACCGTCAGGGCTTCGCGAACCTGATCGCTCATCGGGCTGCCTCGGCTGCTTCCGCGGCTTCAGCGGCTTCGGCGGCCTCTGCCGCGGCTACATCCATCCCGCGTGTCGCAAACGAGCCCGACGCCGCATCCAGACGCGACGCCTCGCCCTCCCCGCAGAGGCGCAGGAAGTTGGCGAGCAGGTGCGGGCCGTCAGGCGTGAGGACGGACTCAGGGTGGAACTGGACGCCCTCGATGGGCAGCGTGCGGTGCCGGACGCCCATCAGCACGCCGTCATCGGGGCTGGTGGCGGTGACGTAGAGGTCCGCAGGGAGCGTGGCGGGGTCGATGCACAGCGAGTGGTAGCGCGCGGCGGGAAACCCGGCCGGCATGCCCTTGAGCAGGCCCTCGCCGTCATGCTCCACGTTAGACGCCTCGCCGTGGACCAGCGTTGGCGCGCGGACGATGGACGCACCCCAGGCGGCGCCCATCGACTGCATGCCAAGGCATACGCCCAGCAGCGGGATCCCGCGGCGCGCGGCGATCTTGATGGTCTCCACGCTGACGCCGGCGCTGTCCGGGTCACC
>CAIXZV010000125.1 GCA_903924005.1 uncultured Chloroflexota bacterium
CCACTCCGAGGCCGTCCACGTGGAGACCAAGGCGCCCATCACGCCGGATGAAGCTCGCGCCCTCTTCGCCAAGACCGTGGGCGTAGTGGTCCAGGACGATCCCGCCAACAAGATCTACCCGCTGGCAGAGCAGGCCGCCGGGTCAGACCTCGTGTTTGTGGGCCGCGTCCGTCAGGACCCCAGCATCCCGGACAACAAGGGTCTCGCCTTCTGGGTGGTGTCCGACAACCTGCGCAAGGGCGCCGCGTCAAACGCGGTGGAGATTGCGGAAGCGCTCGTCGCCCGCGGCTGGGTCCGCAAGGCCAGCGAGCGTCGCACCGCGGCAGCGTCCGGGGGACGGCCCGCGTGACGCCACACGAGCGCCGGGCGGCGCTCGAGCAGATTGGGGCCGAGGTGAGCGCATGTACCGCGTGTCGCCTCCACGAGGGTCGGACGCGGGCCGTGCCCGGCGAGGGAGACCCAAACACCGAGGTTGTCTTCGTGGGCGAAGGCCCCGGGTTCAACGAGGACCGAGAAGGCCGCCCGTTTATCGGCCGCGCCGGCGGTCTGCTTGAGCGCATGCTCGGCAGCATCGGCTGGCAGCGCGAGGATGTGTTCATCGCCAACGTGGTGAAGTGTCGTCCGCCGGACAACCGGGACCCGGAGCAGGACGAGATGGACGCCTGCGCCCCGTTCCTGCGGCGCCAGCTTGAGGTCCTTGATCCGGCCGTCGTGGTGACCCTTGGTCGCTTCTCCATGGCCGCGTTCCGTCCCGGGGCACGCATCGGCGCGGTCCACGGCTCCACGGCGCCTGTGGATCCGGCGAGCGGCGCGGGAGACGCGCTGACGTTCTCGATGTACCACCCTGCGTATGCCCTTCGGAACCCCGCAGTAGAGCGCGAGAGTTTCGAGGACATGGCCAAGGTCCCGGGCGTCCTGCTGCAGTCGCGTGAGCGCCGTGCAGCTGCCGGTTCCGCCGCCCCCACCACCACGATGACAACCGCCCCTGCCGCAGCCGCCCCCGCTGCGCTGGCACCGGTTGCCGCTTCCGCAATTGCGTCCCTGTCGGCTGCAGAGCAAGCAGCCGATGACGCGTCCCAACTCACGCTCTTCTGAACACACGAGAAGGACTGCCAAGCATGGCCGACGAGAGCACGCCGCTTCGCATCATCCCGCTGGGCGGGGTGGGCGAGATTGGCAAGAACATGTACGTCTTCGAGTACGGCGACGACATCGTTGTCATTGACTGCGGGCTGATGTTCCCAGACGAGGAGATGTTCGGCATCGACCTTGTCATCCCGGACGTGACCTACCTCAAGGAGAACCGCTCCAAGGTCCGAGCGTTCCTGATCACCCACGCACATGAGGACCACGTTGGCGGTCTGCCGTACGTGCTGCCCGAATTCCCGGGTGTCCCGGTCTACGCCAGTACCCTGGCGCGCGGTCTGCTGGGCAACAAGATCAAGGAGCACAGGCTCCACAACAACCCGTTGATCGCCATGGAGCCCGGCGACGAGCTTGAGATCGGCCCGTTCACGGTGATGCCGTTCCGTATCGGCCACTCCATCCCGGACGCGATGGGCATCGCCCTGCGGACCCCGGTGGGCGTCGTGGTCCACACGGGCGACTTCAAGTTTGACCACACCCCGGTGGACGGCAAGCTCAGCGACTTCCACATCCTCGCGCGTCTGGGCGAGGAGGGGGTCATCTGCCTCCTCTCGGACTCGACGCGTGCGGAGAACCCGGGCTACACGCCGTCCGAGCGAATTGTGGGCGAGGCCTTCCGCGAGATCATGGAGCCGCTCTCCGGCCGGGTGATCATTGCCACCTTCGCCAGCAACATCGCCCGCGTCCAGCAGGTGCTCGATGCTGCCGCAGACCTCGGCCGCAAGGTGGCCGTGATTGGGCGCTCGATGGAGCAGAACTTCCGGATCGCATCGGATCTCGGCTACCTCAAGTACGAGCCGTCGATGATTGTCCCCAAGGACAAGATCAAGGACGGCGCCTACGGCAAGCTTGTCATCGCCACGACCGGTGCCCAGGGCGAGCCGATGGCCGGTCTTGCGCGCATGGCCAACCGCGACCACCGTTTTGTCGAGATCCAGCCCGGCGACACGGTCATCGTGTCCGCAAGCCCCATCCCCGGCAACGAGGAGTACGTGGCGCGGACCATCGACAACCTGTTCAAGGCCGGCGCGAACGTCTACTACCACACCATCAAGCGCGCCCACGTCTCCGGCCACGCAAGCCAGGAGGAGCTCAAGCTGATGCTTGGGCTGACCAAGCCCACGCACTTCATCCCGATGCACGGCGAGTTCCGGATGCTGGTCCAGCACGGCCGCCTGGCCATCGAGACCGGCGTGAAGCCTGAAAACGTGTTCATCATCGAGAACGGCACGCCAATCGAGATCCTCGCCGACGGCAGCGCCCGGCGTGGCACCCCGGTGACGGCCGGCTATCTGTTTGTGGACGGGCTGTCCGTGGGCGAGGTGGGCGATATCGTCCTGCGCGACCGCAAGGCCTTGGCAAACGACGGCATGTTCATGGTGGTGGTTGCCGTGGACAAGCAGACCGGCAAGGTGGTGGGCCGCCCGGAGATCATCACCCGCGGGTTCATCCACGGCAACGAGGACGGCCCCATCATCGAGGAGGCAATCCGGCGCATCCGGGCGGCCGTGGACATCCCCGGTGATCACATCTCCGAGATCGCCCTGCTCAAGGTGCAGATCAAGGACAGCGTCTCGCGCTTCCTGTACGAGCAGACGAAGCGCCGCCCGATGGTCTTCCCGGTCGTGATGGAGGTCTAGGTGGCGAGACGCCCCAGGCAGACAGCCCGCCCTGCCGCCAGCCACTCGCGGCAGCAGCCTGCCACGCGGCGCAAGCCGCGGCAGCCGGCCGCCCCGCGCGGTGGTCCTATGCCGCTGCCGAAGATCTCGCTGGGGCTGTCACCGGCCGTCACGCGCTCGCTCATCGGCATTGCGCTGCTTGTGCTGGGCGCGATGACGCTGATTGCCTTTGCGCTGCCCGGCGGCTCGCTGACCGACGGTCTGCGCAACCTCACGGCCCCCTGGTTTGGCGCCGCGCGGTTCTTCTTCCCGTTCGTGCTGCTGATTGCCGGGTGGTACATCGAGTGGGGCCCGGGCCAGCATGACGGCGCCCCTTGGGGACGCACGCTGGGTGGCCTGACGCTGACGTATGTCGCGCTGCTGGGGATCATCCAGCTCGTGCGGTTCCGCGGAGACTTCACCGGCGGCTCTATCGGCCGCTTCCTTGTGAGCACGCTGGCGCCGGCCGTCACGCCTGTGGGCGCCGGCATCATCTTTGCGGGCCTGTTCTTCCTCGGCCTGATGCTCATGTTTGACCTGCCGTTGCGGGCCCTGCTGGCGCCTGCCACAAAGGTTGTGAAGGCGGCGGGCGCCGGGCTGCAGGCGCGTGCCGCGGCCACGGCCACCGGTGATGCGCAAGCCCAGCCCGCTAATGGGCGTGCCGCGGCCACCGCAGCCTTGCCGACGCCCGGTGCAAGCGCCCTGGCAGGCAGCGTTCGCCGTGGACGGGGTGCGCGCAGTGGCGCAGTTGCGGAGATCCCAGGCCAGACTGGCGCCTGGGGGGCGGACGTGCCCGCTCCCGCGATGAGCGGCTATCTTCCGCCGGCCTCGTCAACGTTTGCGCCGCGGCGTGACAGCACCACCGATGGCGAGCGCGCTCTTGAGCAGGCCCAACTTGACGCCAATGCCGCCGGCACCGCAGACGCGGCGGCCGGTGGGGCAGCGATGCGGCCGCCGAGCCTCGGGACAGGCGTCACGCCGATGCCGTTTGAGCACGTGGACGAGGTGCCGGTAGATGCGTCCCGGGCCGCTATCCCAAAGGCCGGCGGCCAGTTCTTGCTGCCTCCGCTGAGCCTGCTTGATGACGATGTGGCGATTGCGGACATCAAGGACACCAAGAAGATCGAGGACACCCACCGGCAGAACGGCGACATCATCGTCGCCAAGCTGGCGAAGTTTGGCATCGCGGCACGCGTGCTTGGCTGGAACTCCGGGCCCGTTGTCACGCAGTACGAGGTCCAGCCAAACGCCGAGATCAAGCTCAGCCGGATCGAAAGCCTTGCGGACGACCTCGCCATGGCACTCGCCGCAAGCAGCATCCGCATTGAAGCGCCAATCCCGGGCAAGGCCGCCATCGGCATCGAGATCCCAAACAAGGACTCTCGCAAGGTGCCGCTGCGCAAGGTGCTCGAGGAGGTTGACTTCCGCGCTGCCAGCTCGTCGCGCCTGACGTTTGCGCTGGGGAGGGACGTGGCCGGCAACGCGCAGGCGGTGGATCTGGCGAAGATGCCGCACCTCCTGGTCGCCGGGGCCACGGGATCGGGCAAGAGCGTGATGGTGAACGCGCTCATCACCAGCCTGCTGTGCAACGCCACGCCAACCGAAGTGCGCCTCATCCTCATTGACCTCAAGCGTGTGGAGCTGGCCGCGTACAACGAGGGCGAGGATGGGGACGGCAAGAACACGCCGAAGCTCCCACATCTGCTGACGCCAGTCATCACCGAGCCCGACAAGGCCAAGGCCGCGCTGAGTTGGGCGGTTCTGGAGATGGAACGCAGGTACAAGGCGCTCGCCAAGGCCTCCGCGCGCAACATCGCGGCCTACAACGCCTCGCCCAATACCGAAGTGCGCCGCCGCTTGCCGTACATCGTCATCGTGATCGACGAGCTCGCCGACCTGATGATGCGCGAGGGCAAGAACGTGGAGGACCCGATCGTCCGCCTCGCGCAGAAGGCGCGGGCCACGGGCATCCACATGGTGCTTGCAACGCAGCGGCCGTCGGTCAACGTGGTCACAGGCCTGATCAAGGCGAACTTCCCCAGCCGCATTGCGTTTGCGATGGCCAGCCAGATCGACAGCCGGACCATCCTGGACCAGCCGGGTGCCGAGGACCTGATTGGCCGCGGCGACATGCTCTACCAGCCGTCCGACCTGCCTCGTCCGATCCGCCACCAGGGCGTGTTTGTCTCAGACCGCGAGATTGCCGCTGTCGTCGCGCACTGGGGCAGCCAGGTGGATGATCCGCGCTACGACGCGTCGATCGTCTCCGCCACAGGTCAGGCGCCCGGCAACGTGCACGAGGACGGCGACGGCGACGATGATGCAGACCGTCTGCTCATGGATGCCGTCGGCGTGATCCGGGAGTACGATCGTGCCTCGGCGTCGCTGCTGCAGCGACGGCTGCGGGTTGGCTACGCGCGGGCAGCCCGAATCATTGACCAGCTGGAATCGCGCGGCTACGTGGGGGCGTTCGACGGCTCGAACGCCCGTGTGGTGCTCCGTCGGGAGGATCCGGCGGGTGCCAGCGATGAGGACGATGCATGACCGCTCGCGATGACGTGCGACGGAGCCGCGCCGAGGCGCGCGACGCCGATCGTGCGTACGCGTCCGAAGCAGGCCCGTCGCTGCCAGAGCGGCTGCTTGCGGCACGCGAGCGCAAGGGCGTGGACCTGTTCCGCGCGGAGCGTGACACGAAGATCCGCGCCCGCTATCTCGATGCGCTTGAGCGAGGCGAGTACGCGGAACTCCCGGGCGCCGTCTACACCAAGGGCTTCCTGCGCAACTACGCGCTGTATCTGGGGCTTGACCCCGAGGAAGTGACGCGCCAGTGGAAGCGCGAGCGCGGCGACCTGGTGATCCCGGCGGAGCCGGTCCTCAACGTGCCCAAGCCGCTTGACGCACCCAGGCCCGGTCTGACCTTCTCGCCGGTGCTGATCGTGGCGGCCTTGCTCACGGTGCTGATCGGCGTGTTTGCCATCTACATCGGGGTCCAGTTGGTCCGGTTCGCCAAGCCGCCCACCCTCGCTGTGACCAATCCTGCGCGAGCGGTGATTGTTGTCGCGGAGGACACCACCACGTACACCCTCAAGGGGACATCCGTCGCCGGGGCCAGCGTCACCATCACGGCTGCGGGGCGCGACCAGCCGTACCGGGTGAACGCGGACTCGGTGGGCCAGTGGACGGCGGACGTGGATTTGCGGCGTGGCCGCAATGAGTTTGCCGTAGACGCTCTGGACCCAGACACCGGCAAGCGCGCCGAGCAGACGGTCAAGATCTACATCACCGTGCCGTTTGTGGTCAGCGAGGCGCCGCGGCTGGCCGTGGATTCGCCGGCTGACGGGAGTGAGTTCCAGAATGGAGCCATCCCCATACACGGGACCACCAGCAACGCCACGAGCGTCTCGGTCACCGCAACTCGCCTGGGCGACCCCGGTGCGACGCCCGCGCCATCCGCCTCCCCCGGCCCGTCCGCCTCCCCCGGCCCGGATGCCGTGGCGGTAGGGCCGGTGACCGCACCAGTTGCAGACGACGGGTCCTTCGACACTCCCCTGGATCTTGCCGCAGGGAGCTGGCAGATCGTGGTGACGGCCTCCTCGTCGGACGGGAAGCTCGCATCGATCACGCGCCATGTCACGGTTGCGTACCTCGGGATGACCCTGGTTGTACGGGTGCAGGGCGGTAGTTCGTGGATCAGCGCCAAGGTTGACGGCAAGTACGACCCGCAGACCACGGCAAGCGGCATCCTGCTGCATAAGGGCGAGGCGCTGACGTTTACCGCCAAGACGTCCATCCGGATCAAGACCGGCATCTCGAGCATCACGTTCTTCACGCTCAACGGGCAGGATCTCGGACGTCTCTCAACCAAGAACGCCACGGAGATCTGGGTCTTCGCGCCGCCCGACCCTCCGGTGAAGACTGACAAGCTCTGATATGGCGGACCGGCTCGTCCAGTTCGCCCGGCGACTCCAGGACGCATGTCTGGCGCGCGGGCTGACCGTGGCAACTGCCGAATCCTGCACTGGCGGACTCGTTGCGCACGCGATCACCCAGGTGCCGGGGTCATCTGGCTACCTCGTTGGCGGCGTGGTTGCGTACTCGGACGCAGTGAAGCGCGACGTCCTGGGCGTGCCGGCCACGATGCTCGCGGCGCATGGCGCCGTCTCGGCACAAGTGGCCGTTGCCATGGCCGAAGGTGTGCGCTCGCGGCTTGGCACCGACCTTGCTGTGGCCATCACGGGTGTTGCCGGCCCGTCGGGTGGCACCGATGCAAAGCCTGTGGGCCTCGTCTACATCGCCATTGCCGGGTGCGGAGCCCCAGAGGTGCGTCGCCACCAATGGCCGGGTGACCGATCGGCCAACAAGGAGGCGAGCGCTGCAGTCGCCCTGGAGCTGCTGCTTGCCCGCGCCGAGGCGGTGCCGGCATGAGGGCACGCGGCGCGGCGACCGTTGGGGCTGGGCTTGCGCCCGCACGCTTGGCGCGTCCAATCCGGCCCGGAGAGCGCATCCACGTCGTCGGCGCCGCTGGGGCTGGTGCCTCTGCGGCCGCCCTGCTGGCCGCGTGGGCCGGGGCCGAGGTGGACGGGTGCGATCCCGGCGGTCCAAGCTCGTACACGCCTGCTCTTGATGCGGCAGGCATCCACGTCGCCGCAACGCACGACGCTTCACACGTTGTGCATGGCCAGCCCGAGCGGCTGGCCGTCACCAAGGCGCTGACCGCAATCAACCCCGATCACCCAGAGCTTGTCGCGGCACGCGGCTCTGGCATCCCGGTGGAGCCGTGGCAGCAGGTGGTGGCGGACGCGGCATACGGCAGGCTGCTGGTCGGCGTGGCCGGCACACACGGCAAGAGCACCACATCGGGCTGGCTCGTCCATGTCCTAACCGCGGCAGGTGCGGACCCTGGCGCGTTTGTCGGCGCGCTGCTGCCTGCGTCGCTCACTGGTCTGGGGCTGCCCGCCACGGCTCGGCAGGGCAGGGGAGCCCCCTTTGTTGTGGAGGCGGACGAGTACGCGGGCAACTTTGACCCGTACCACCCCGACGTCATCGTCCTCACCTCGGCCGAGTGGGACCATCCCGACGTCTTTGAGGACCGTGCGGCGGTGCTGGCGGCGTTCGAGGCGTGGATCCGCGCGGCTGCCGTCGTGGTGACCGCGCGCGGGCAGACGCCGGTGCTGGTGGCCAACGTGGCCGATGACGGCGTGGCCGAGATCTGCGGGCGTCTTGGCGACTGGCCGGGGCATCTGATTGCGACACGCCTGGCAAGCGGTACAGGGGAGACGGCGCCGATGCCTGCTCTCGCCACGCGCCTTGGGCCCGCCACGGCGCTTGATGCCCGGATCACCGCGCTTGAGCCAGAGAAGACGGTCTTGGAGGTTTCGGGTCTCGATGCGACGCCCGTCGCGGTGACGCTCCGCTCAGCGGGCCGCCATAACGCGGCCAACGCGTTGGGCGTGGCGGGGGCTGCGCTTGCACTTGGCATCGCGCCTGAGGCCATTGCAGACGGGCTTGGCAGCTTTGAGGGCGTGGGCCGCAGGCTCGAGTGCAAGGGCGAGGCACGCGGTGTCGTGGTCTACGACGACTACGCCCACCATCCCACGGCCATCCGCGAGACGCTTGCCGCGGTGCGCCAGCGTGAGCCCGGGCGTCGCGTGTGGGCCGTCTACGAGCCGCTCACGTTTCATCGGACCGCCTCCCTCCTTGAGGCGTTCGCCGCCGTGCTCGCGACGGCAGACGCGGTAGCGGTCGCCGACATCTGGGCGGGCCGCGACCCGGACACAACAATTACCTCGTCGGTGGAGCTGGCGGCAGGGGTCGCAATGCGACGTCCGCTTATCCCGGTCGCGGCGCCCGGTTCGGTGGAGGCCACCGCAAGCTGGCTTGCCCGTGAGGTTCGGGAAGGCGATGCGGTCTTGGTGATGGGCGGAGGCCGCTCGTACCGCATCGGCGAACTGCTGCTGGAGCGGCTCACGGCGCGGGGTGATGCGTGACCATCAGTTACGCGGCGGCGGGCGAGCTGCTTGACGCCTGGGCGCACGCCCGCGCAGCCCACGACGGGGACGCCTTCACCGCGCTGTTTGACGCAGCGGCCACGCTCGCCCTGGACCCGTGGGACCCGCCGCTCGTCGGTCATAACGACCTGCGGGCATACTTGCTGACAACGGCCTCGGCCGAGCGGGATCTCGAGCTTGTGGTGGAGCGCCACTGGGTCTCGGGGGAAACGGTCCTTGCGGCATGGCATGCCGTCTGGAGCGGTCGAGATGCCGCGGTTGTGCGTCAGGCCGGGTTTGTCACGGCCGATGTCGACAGCGGTGGGTGCATCATGCGGATGCGGTGTTGGACCGTGACGCGTGACAGGCAAGCAGAGCGGTAGAAGGAGCGCTGGTGGCGGGCGAGGCCTCGTTCGACGTTGTGTCGGACTTTGATGAAATGGAACTCCGCAACGCGCTGGACCAGGTCAGGCGCGAGGTTCAGCAGCGCTTTGACTTCAAGGGCGCCCAAGTGGACCTCACCCAGGAGAAGGACGAGATCGTGCTGGTCACGGACAGTGACATGCGCGCCCGCTCCATCCGAGACCTCCTCGAGTCCAAAGCGGTCCGGCGCGGCCTCTCGCTCAAGATCTTTGACTGGGGCGACGTCAAGCCTGTGGGCGGCAACCTCGTCCGCCAGGAGATCACGCTTCGGCGGGGCCTGCCTGACGACCTTGGTCGCAAGCTCGTCAAGCTCATCCGCGACGAGTTCCCCAAGGTCCAGCCCCGCATCCAGGGTGACGCCATCCGCGTGGCCAGCAAGAGCAAGGACGATCTCCAGAAGGTGATGGCCCGCCTTCGAGAGCTTGACGAGGCCGTCCCGCTTCAGTTTGACAACTACCGGTAGGAGGTTCGCATGCCCGGTGCCCGATCAGCCCGGTGGGTGATGGTGGCCGTCGCCGTCATCGTTATCGCGGGTCTGCTGGTGGCCATGATGGCCCCCGGCATCACCGTCGCGCCCAACTAGCCGCTCCCGCTCTACACCGCCAGCAGAACCCGGCAACGGGCGGACCGCCGCCTTCGCCGGACCCGGAGGACCCGCATGTATTCCGACGACGAGCTGCTCGCCCCGCTTGGTGCTGAAGAGACACACGATGCCGTGCCCGCAGCCGAGCTGCCCGCCGAGATGACCGATGACGCCCCAGCTGCCGAGGCCGATGCTGACGCCGCCGAGGGCAGTGCCGATCTGGCTGGGCACGCTGCCGATGCTGAGGCTGACGCCGCAGCAGCCGCCGCCGCGGAGGATCGTGCGCACGCCGCATCCGTACCCGCGCCAAAGACCGTCGCCGAACTGGTGGCAGCCACCATGCGCGCAGCTGGTGTTCGCATCGCCTTCACCGTCCCTGGTGAAAGCTTCCTGCCCGTCCTTGACGCGCTCCATGCGCAGGGCATCCGCGTTGTGGCCACTCGCCACGAGGGGGCCGCAGCCATGGCGGCCGAGGCCTACGGCCAGCTGACGGGCCGCCCCGCCGTCTGCCTTGGCACGCGTGCGGTTGGCGCCGCCAACCTTGCAATCGGCATCCACACCGCCACCGCCGATTCCACGCCGATGTTTGCGCTCGCTGGGGGCGTTGAGCGCTCGCTGCTTGGACGAGAGGCGTTCCAGGAGGCGGATCTCGTCGCCACCATCGGGGGCTTGGCCAAGTGGGCTGGCTCCATTGACGACGCGGAGACGGCGGCCGCCACGCTGGAGACCGCGGTGCACGCTGCGCTGGAGGGACGACCTGGTCCGGTGCTGCTCGTGCTGCCGGAGGACGTCCTTGACGAGGCGCTGCCGGCCGGCACCGCCGTGCCCGGCATTCGGGTCCATCCCGCCGCAGCTGAGCCCGCCGAGGTGCGCGCGGTTATCAACGCGATCGCCAGCGCGGAGCGTCCCGTCATCATTGCGGGCGCGGGCGTCCTCCGGGCTCGCTGCTCCAACGACCTGGTCCGGTTTGCAGAGCTGCTCCACGTCCCCGTGGTGGCCAGCTGGCGGCGCGGTGACGTCATCCCCAACGACCATCCGCTCTATCTGGGCATGACCGGCTATGGCAGCCCCGCGGTGGTGCGTGAGCGGATTGAGACCGCGGATCTTGTTGTGGTCCTTGGCTCCCGGCTCTCGCAGCCCACCACGTCCTCCTACCGCGTTCCGGCGCCCGGCCAGCGCTGGATCCACATTGACGCGGCGCCCCGGACCGAGGCGCAAGGTGACACCCCGGCGCCGTACCTGTCGGTCCGCGCGGATGCCCGCTCGTTCCTGCGCGCGGCCATCGCGCGTCTCAAGGACGGTGTCCTGCTTGCTGGGCCGCTCGCCTTCCGCGACGGCTATAACGCGTCGGACAAGGTGGCCTGGGAGAAGGCAACCGTGGTTGACCACCACCCGTGGAGCGGGCCTGGCGTCAACCCAGGGCGGATCATCGCTGACCTTCGGCGGCTGTTGCCGGATGACGGCATCCTCACCTCGGACGCTGGCGCCTTCGCCGGCTGGGCCGCCCGCGGGTTCCGGTTCCGCAGGCCCGGCACGTTCCTTGGGCCATCGTCGGGCGCCATGGGCTACGCCGTGCCGGCCGCCCTTGCCGCGGCACTGGTCCACCGCGAGCGGCGCGTTGTGGCGCTGGTGGGGGACGGCGGCATGGGCATGACCTTTGCCGAACTGGAGACCGCCGTCCGCGAGGGCGCCCACATCGTGGTCCTTGTGTTTGACAACGAGCAGTACGGGATGATCCGCGATCACCAGACGCGTCGCGACAGCCCCGCCAGCCCGGCGACTAACCTCGGAGCGCTTGACTTCGCTGCCGCAGCACGTGCCTGCGGGGCGCGTGGCGTCCGCGTGGACACGGATGCCGCGTTTGAGCCAGCGCTGCGCACCGCCCTGGCGGCCTCGGGACCCACCGTGATCCAGCTTGCGCTGGACCGACGCTGGGTGAACGTGGACCATCCCGCCGTTGAGGGCGCCGGATGAGGCGGGCGTGAGTCGCCCCACGTTGCACCTGGTGCCGGAGGCCGTCTGGCAGAGCAGGGATCCTGCGGCGCCGTACCTGCCTGCCGCGTACGAGGCCGACGGCTTTGTCCACTGCACGGACGGCGACTTTGCGATGACCGCCGTGGCCAACCGGTTCTACCGGGATGACCCGCGGCCGTTTCTGCTGCTGACGCTGGATCTGGAGCGGACGGGGAGCCCGTGGCGCTTTGACGAGCCCGGCAGCCCGTACCCGCACATCTACGGGCCAATTGATCCTGCGTCCGTGATGGGCGTGCGACGGATGGGTCGTGATGGCGCAGGCGTCTTCACGGGTCCGGCCCCGCTCGAGCAGGGCTAGCTCGCGCTACCACTCGGTGCACTTTTGTGGTCCGCCGCCTGCTCTCTCTGTCGCTTCATCACCACTCGTGATATTCGGCCGCTAGTTTGCGCCCGCACCGCGTCCTGGCCGGCCCGCGGACGGCTCCGCCGGGGGGAACACGCCCTGCAGGGGTCGCCGCATCACCAGCGGTGATAATCCGCGCGGTTACGGCGCCCGCACGCTTCGCAGCACCGCCCGCGGGCAACGCGACCGGCTGAAGCGCTGGCAATTATCACGAGCGGTGATACGCCGACATGGACGTCCCACCTGGGAACGCTACGACCGCGTTCCCGCGATTGGGTGCACGTCGGTGGCGGTCTCGCGCGGCAGCATGATCGCCGCGCCAATGGTCGCTGCGAAGCCAAACGCAATTGCGGTGGCCATCGCCACGTTGACGCCCACGCCCACGAGCGTGCCCCCAATGGCCGCCCCAATCGGGTAGCCGCTGAAGTTGAGCGACATCGACACCGCAAACGCCCGACCCAGCCACGCCGGGTCCGTCCGGCGCTGTCGGAGCGTGAACATCGCCACGTCCATGGGGCCGTTGAGGAACCCCTGGATTGCCATGAACGCGATGATCACCGGCAGGGTGGGGGAGATGATGACCGCAAATCCGGCTGCCGCCATCCCGGCGATGGACCAGATCACCATCGGCCGCTCCCGACCGGCCACCCTCCAACGGCCAACGATGAGCGCGGCAATGCCGCCCGAGAGGCCCGAGACCGCCCAGACGGCGCCCACGGCGCCCTCGCCCAGCCCAAACTTGGTGAGGAGGAGGACGGGCACAAGGATCGAGACGATCCCGCCGCCGACGTTGACGATGGACAGCGCCACCGCAAGACCGCGCAGCGCGGGGTTGCCCAGCGTGTAGCGAAGCCCCTGCCACGCGGCCACCAGCACGTGCTCCGTGTGCTCTACCGCTGGACGCGGGTCGGGGACGCCCACGATCACCGCAGCGGACACGCAGTAGAGGATCGCAATGGCGATGAGCGCCTGGGGCGCGCCGACAAGCTGCACAAGCAGGCCCGCGGCCGGTGGCCCCATGAGCGTTGCGATCACGTAGCCGTTTGAGTCCATCGCGTTCACCCGGACCCAGAGGTGGCGCGGGACGATGAGCGGGAAGAGCGTGCGGAGGCCAACACCCGAGAGCGGTGTTGTCAGGCCGGCAACCGCCGTGACCACCACCAGCACCCACGGCGAAAGGGCGCCCCCAAGCGTGAGCCCGGCGATGACAAGCAGCGCCGTGGCGGCGGTCAGCTGGTCAAGGATGATCAGCCGTGCTCGTCCGTGTCGGTCAAGCAGGGCGCCCGCGAGCGGGCCAACCAGG
>CAIXZV010000126.1 GCA_903924005.1 uncultured Chloroflexota bacterium
ACTGGCGGCCGGCCGTGACCGACGGATCCTTCTGGCGCAGCGACCCTGCGCCGCTGTTGCGCGGGTTGGCGTACAGGGCGAGGCCCGCCTCCTCGCGCTCCGCGTTGATGCGCGCAAACTCAGCCTTCGGCATGAAGACCTCGCCCCGTGCCTCCAGCGTGGCAGGCTCCTTGAGCCGCTCCGGGATGAGCCGGATGGTGCGCAGGTTGGGCGTGACGTCCTCACCCGTGGTGCCGTCCCCACGGGTGGAGCCCAGCACCAGACGCCCCTTCTCATATCGAAGCGAGATGGCCAGGCCGTCAATCTTGAGCTCCGCCACATACGTCAGGCCCTCGGCCGCTTCCGGTGCGGCAGGCAGACCCAGCCCCTTGCGGACGCGGGTGTCAAACGCGCGCAGATCGTCATGGCCAAACGCGTTGCCCAGCGAGAGCATGGGCCGCAGGTGGCGCACCTCCGGGAACCGGCCGGCCGATGGCGCCCCGCCAACACGCTGCGTGGGCGACTCCGGCGTCACGAGATCCGGGTATCCCGTTTCCAGCGCGACCAGCTCACGGAACAGCGCGTCGTACGCCGCATCCGTCAGCTCCGGCGCATCATCCTCGTAGTACAGCCGGTTTGCGCGGCGGATCTGCTCAGCCAGGTCTGCGTGGCGTGCGGCGGCAACATCCGGCGCAAGCGCGGCGGCCGCCTCCACCAGGGCGGGATCAACAGGAAGCTGCTCAGTCATCGCCGTCAGTCTAGGGGCCACCCGTGCCACCTGTCCGTCACGGCTGCCCGGACGGCCCTGTGCGCCGTCATCTGGGATGGTTGAATGAGGCGCATAGGGATCAGGCCAGCGGAGGAGCATGCGATGCAGGCAGCGGGCAAGGTCATCGTCGTCACCGGCGCAGGTTCCGGCATGGGCAGAGAGGTGACCCTGGAGCTGATCCGGCGCGGCGCCAAGGTTGCCGCGGTGGACCTCAACGAGGCCACGCTCACGGAGACCGCCCAGATGGCCGCCAGCGCGGACGCCATCTCAACGCACGTGCTCAACATCACGGACAAGGCAGGCGTGGAGGCGCTGCCGCAGGCCGTCATCGCCCGGTTTGGCGCCGTGGACGGCGTCTTCAACTGCGCCGGCATCATCCAGCCGTTTGTGAAGCTGGCCGAGCTTGACTACGCGGCGATTGACCGTGTGATGGATGTCAACTTCCGCGGCACGCTGTACATGACCAAGTCGCTGCTGCCGCACCTGCTCAAGCGGCCAGAAGCCCACATCGTCAACATCTCCAGCATGGGCGGCTTCCTGCCGGTGCCAGGGCAGTCCATCTATGGCGCGTCCAAGGCCGCGGTCAAACTGATGACAGAGGGCCTCTGGGCCGAACTGGCGGACACCAACGTCCACGTGACGGTGATCTTCCCCGGCGGCGTGGCCACCAACATCACCACCAACTCGGGTGTTGCCATCCCGGCGATGGGCGGGGGTTCCGGCAAGATGCCCAAGACCCTCACCGCGCAGGCCGCGGCCCTGGAGATCCTCAAGGCGTTTGAGAACAACGCGTTCCGGGCCTGCGTGGGCGGCGACTCACGGTTCATGGATCGGTTCTACCGGCTCAGCCCCAAGCGCGCCACCGGTCTCATCGCCAAGCAGATGAAGAGCCTGCTGGCGAAGTAGCAGGGAGCCCGATCTCAACGATGCCAAGCCTTCGAGGCCTGCTCGACACGCTCTCGCTGTATCGGCGCACGCCAGGTGAGGCGCCGGACGCTGGGCCGGCGGCTTCCAACGACGCCGACATGCACGATCTGCCGGCCGTCGCGTGGATCCCGCGCGCGGCGATCGTCATTGGCACGGTGCGCGGCAGTCCCGTCGCGGGTCAGAGCCTGACGGAGGGCCGACTTCTCGAGATTGCCTACCTGCCGCCCAACGAGCGCGCCGCCCGCCTCCAGGTGCTCATCGAGGAGCAGCGCAGCCTCCGCAGCCACCGCGGGTTCATGGGGGTTGGCCGGTAGGTCAGCGCGAGGTTGCGCCGGGTGTGCCTCCTGGGCCGATCCTGTCCTGCATCTTGGCCTCGAGCGCCGCTCGGTCATAGCTCATGTCGCCGCTGTCGCGCCGGCCGTCGATATCGGGCGGACGGCTGGTGTTGGGCGGCGTGATGACCCCGAAGATCATGTTGAACAGGCGTCCGGTGGCCTTCGCGATGGCGCTCAAGATCCCCATCGCCGGCATCCTGCGCCGCTTGTCCGCACCGGTCAAGGGTGCATCGGGCAAGATGCGCGCATGACGAAGGAAGACCTGCTCGCCGAAATCCTGGACATCCATGCGCCCATCGCGGCCGCAGGGCTGCTGCTCCCGCCCGCCGTGTTGTCCGAACCCGTGCCCGGCGCCGACATGGCGGGCTGGACGCGCAAGGACATCCTCGCGCACGTTGCCTGGTGGAACGAGCGCTCAACAAGGATGATCGCCGGCGTCCGAGCGGATGTTGACCCGTTCCCGCCCACGGACACCGAGTGGGACTTGGACACGCAGAACGCCGACACGCTGGCGGCGCACCGGGCACGGCCGGCCGCCGACGTGGTGGCCTGGGAGTCGGCGGCGTTCGCTGCGCTGGTGGCGGCCGTGGCGGGCGCCTCGGCGGACGAGCTCTTCACGCCTGTCTACCGCGCGTGGCTGGTTGACGGGAGCCTCGCCGACGTGGTGTCCGAGGATTCGTACAACCACTATCCCGAGCACGTGCCGCACCTGGCGTGGACGGCGTCCGAGGCCGACCTTCGTCTGCACGCTCCCTCGGCTGCCGGCGATCTTGACGCTGTGCGCGCGCTGCTGGCCGCTGGCGCGGGTGTTGGCAATCGCGATGCCGCGGGGCAGACGCCGCTGATGGCGGCCGTGCGGGGCGGACAGGTGGCGGTGGCGCAGTTGCTGCTGGACTCTGGCGCCGAGGTGGATGCGCGTGACGGGCGGCTGGACACGCCGTTCCTTGCCGCGGGCCGGGCGGGCAACGCTCCGCTCGTTGCGCTACTGGCGGTGGCGGGCGCCGACCCTGCGCTCACCAACCGGTACGGCGGTACAGCGCTGATCCCGGCCTGCGAGCGCGGGCACCTGGACGCTGTCCGCGTGCTTCTGGCGCAGACCGCCGTGGACGTGAACCATGTCAACCTCCTTGGCTGGACCGGGCTCATGGAGGCGGTGATCCTGGCCGATGGCGGACCGGTGCAGCAGGAGATCGTCCGGCTGCTGCTCGCCCATGGCGCGGAAGCTGACATCACGGACCTCGACGGCGTCACGCCGCTGCAGCACGCCCGCCGGCTTGGCTATGCCGTGATCGCCGAAGCCCTCGCGGGGCGCTAGCGCTCGTCCGGCGTCGAGTCGGACGTGTCAGGCAGTCACCCAGGGCGCGCAGTCAGAAGCATCGTGTTGCGGTGGCCCGCGGCCCAGACGCTAGCGCGTGGCGTTACCGCAGGAGCCGCAGAGCTTCCAACTGGGACTGATGATCTCGCCGCACACCGGGCAAGACACCATGCGGTGGGTTTGCAGCGACTCGACATCCCAAGCCGGAAGGAACGCCGCGCGGTCCGCTGGCGCCATGGTGATCGCGCGCTCATGCATCCAGCCGAAGAAGGCGGAGACGCGCTCCGAGAGGCTAGACCTGAGGTTGGTGGATGTGTGGTAGGTGGACGTGAGGCGAGCGGCTGAGATGTGGAGCATGACGGTTCCTTGCAGTGTGGCGCTGGCCCTGCCCGGGCCAGATGGTGTCTCGTTGCCCCACCATGGTCGACCCAATCCCTGTTTCCTGCCACGGGCAGGCCTCACCAACGCTGAGGCGCCCCACATGCCAGTTGGCACGGGCCATCACAGCCGACCCCTGCCGTCTGGCATGGGTACTCGAAACCGTGCGCCTGCGGGACCGCCTAGCTAATCAACTCCAGCCCGGCGAGGCTCGCCAGCAGCGTCTTGCGCCCGGCGAGCGGGTCCCGAAACGCCACCATGACCTCCTCATCGTCCCGCGTGAGCTTTGAGGAAATCACGATGCCGTCGCCCCATCGCGGGTGGCGCACGCGGTCGCCGTCGCGGTAGCGGCGCTCGCCCGGCACGATGGGCCGGGGCGGAATGACACCCCGGGCACCGGGGGCTGGCATGGCACGCGGGGCGGCACCCGGCTGCGGCCCCAGCGAGCCCGACGGCGCACCTGCGGCAAACGCATCGCGCTTGGCGCCGAGGTCACGCGTTGGCCGGAACGGCTCCCCGGCGGCGGGAGCACCGGGCGTCCCGCTCCCCTGCCGCCAAGCGCCGCCCACGGGCCGCGCCCCGCCCATGAGGCGTGAGCCGCGCTCTCGGAAGACGATGTCCGGGTCCAGATCGGCGCCGAACTCGGCCGCGCCGCGGTCCAGCCTCGGGCCGGTCATGAGCTCGGG
>CAIXZV010000127.1 GCA_903924005.1 uncultured Chloroflexota bacterium
CAGACGTGTGCTCTTCCGATCTTCTCGGACCTGAGGGTGGCCACAGGACTTGGGCCGTGAGGCCATAGGTCCCGTAGGTCCAGAACTGCGCCGAGCCCGTGCTCTTTGCGGGCAGGTACTCGGCACTCAACTGGCGGGAGTGTGACCCCGTCTCCACAGCGGAGCGGGCGTCGGACTGCGGCACCACGTGCCGGTAGAGCCCGAAGGCGGGAAACAGCAGTACAGCGGCAATGGCCGTCGCGAGGACGGGCCCGGCCAACGTCACGCGGGGCACGCGCAGACGCGAGCGGCGCAGGACCACCGGGGCGGCGGCGGCGGCCGGCGGTGCCATGCGGTCCAGATCAAACGCAAGGCGGTGGAGCGCGATGATCGCGAGCGCAATGGACTGAAGTTCCGCCCGGCAACCCGTGCATCGGTCAAGGTGGGCGAGCGCGGCCGGGGTGCCCCGTCCCTCCTCGCGGCGGTCCACAAACGCCACCAAGGCCGCGCGATGGCGATAACACGCAATGCGAGCCGGGAGCCTCACGCGAGCGCCTCCGCGCCATCGACACGCTCGTCCGCAATTGGCGCCCAGACACCGCTGAAGCGGTGGTCATGCTCGAGGGCAGTCCGCAGCAGCCGAAGCGCGTGGTGCACCCGTGACTTCACGGTGCCCAACTGGAGGCCGAGGGTATCGGCGACCTCCTGGAGCGACATCCGCTGCAGGTAGTACAGGACGAGGACGCCCGAGTACTTGGGCGGCAGCGACGCGATGCCCTCTCGGACGATGCGGCCCAACTCCTCGCGCTCAGCCGTCTCGGACGGTCCGGCGGCCGGATCGCGGATGATCTCGTGGGCGTTGACGTCAAGCGGCGTGACGGCCGGTTTTCGCCGGCACAGGGCGACATAGCAGAGGTTGAGCGCCACGCGGTGAAGCCACGGCATCGGCGACACATCAGGACGCAGCGTCGCCCGGTGCTGGTGGGCCCGGGTGAAGGTCTCCTGCAGGATCTCCTCAGCCAGCTGGCGATCGCCCGTCAGGCCGATGGCCACGCGGAAGACAGGTCCCCGATGGCGCGCGAAGAACGCCTCGAACGCATCGAGGTCATCCTGCTGCATCCGCCTGATCAGGTCCCCCTCGGCACCTGCCGCCAAGAGGTCCCCGTCCGGCACTTCCGGATCGTTGATCGATCGTCCTCCCCGTCCGGCCGAAGCCGCCTCCCTTATCTCCCTATACGCCTCGGTGGAGCGAAAGGTTCAGTTCTTCTGACGCGTCAGTCCGGACATGGGGTCTGAGCCCCCGTCATCCCCCGCCATCGCAGGTTTGGCTGTCGCGCGGCGGTTGCCTCGTCAAGCCGCCGCACCGGCGCCACATGGGGTGCCGCCGTGACAAGCTCGGGGTCCGTCTCGGCCTCGTGAAAGATCTCAATCAGCGCGTCGGCAAACGCGTCAAGCGTCTCAATCGACTCGGTCTCGGTGGGCTCAATCAGCATCCCCTCCTCCACCGTGTGGGGGAAGTAGATCGTCGGCGGGTGGTATCCCTTGTCGATGAGCCGCTTCGCGATATCCAGGGTCCGCACGCCGGTGCGCCGCTTGAGATCTGCTGCAGACGCGACAAACTCGTGCATGCAGGCCCGTTCAAACGGGACCTCGTACACGGGAGCCAGCCGCGCCTTGAGGTAGTTGGCCGCAAGGACCGCGTCGTCAGACACCTCGCACAGCCCGGCCGCACCGTGAGCGCGCAGGTACGCGTAGGCCCGAACGAGCACGCCCGTGCTACCGAAGAAGCTGCGGACACGACCGATGGACGACGGGCGCTCCCCCTCCCGCTCAAGGCGGAAGCTGCCGTCATCCTCGCGGACCACGCGCGGGCTGGGCAGGAACGGCACGAGGTTCGGGCGCACGCCAACGGGGCCGGAGCCCGGACCGCCGCCGCCGTGTGGGGTGCTGAACGTCTTGTGCGTGTTGAAGTGCATGACATCGAAGCCGGCGGCGCCCGGGCGGAACCGGCCGAGGATCGCGTTGAGGTTTGCGCCGTCCATGTAGGCCAGGGCGCCCGCCGCGTGCGTGGCTTCCAGCAGCTCGCCGATGCGGGCCTCAAACAGGCCAACCGTGGACGGGTTGGTGATCATGATCGCCGCGGTCTTGGGGCCAAGTGCGGCCGTGAAGGCCGCAAGGTCCACGCCGCCATCGGGTGCGGACGGGATGGTGATCGTCTTGAAGCCGGCCATGGACGCCGTGGCCGGGTTGGTGCCGTGGCTTGAGTCCGGGACCAGCACCTCGGTCCGCTCCACGTCGCCCCGTGAGCGGTGGTAGGCGCGGATCATCAGGATCCCCGTGAGTTCGCCGTGGGCGCCTGCCGCAGGCTGCAGCGTGACGGCGTCCATGCCGCTGACTTCAGCCAGAATCGCCTCAAGCTCATGGAGCATGGCGAGCGTGCCCTGGGCCGTCTCGTCGGGCGCCATCGGATGAAGGCCCGCAAACCCGGGCAGACGCGCCGCCCACTCGTTGAGCTTGGGGTTGAACTTCATGGTGCAGGACCCGAGCGGATAGAACCCCGAGTCCACCGAGTAGTTCAGCGCAGACAGGTTGACGTAGTGGCGCACCACCTCGGGCTCAGAGAGCTCGGGCAGCGCCGGCGCCTCAGCGCGGCGGGCCGCGGCCGGGATCCGGTCCAGGGCGTTGGCCGGCGGATGCGGGATCTTGCCGCCGCCTCGGCCGGGCCGCGACAGCTCAAAGATCGTTGGCTGGAGCCGCTCGCCCACGACGCTCATGCAGCACCTCCCGCGAGCTCGGCCGCAAGGGCAGTCGCGAATGTCGTGATGTCCGCGTGCGTCGTCACTTCTGTGGCGCACACGAGGAGGGCATCGGCAACCGCTGGCTCATCGGGCAGCAGGTCCGCCGCCGGGATGCCCGCCAGCACGCCGCGCGCCAGCAGCCGTTTGAAGACCGCCCTGGCATTTGGGACATGCACCGCAAACTCGTTGAGGTAGGCGCCGGCGTGGAGGCGTGGTGCCCCCGCGGCCGCGAGGGCCGCCTCAAGCTCGGCCGCGCGGGACGCGCCCATCGCCGCCACATCGCGGAGACCGTGCGGGCCAACGGTGGAGATGTAGATGGACGCAGCCAGCGCAAGCAGCGCCTGATTGGTGCAGATGTTGCTCGCCGCGCGCTCTCGGCGGATGTCCTGCTCGCGCGCACGCATCGTCATGACAAACGCCCGCTTGCCTTCCAGGTCCTTCGTGAGACCCACAAGCCGGCCCGGGATTTGGCGGATCAGCGCGTCGCTGCAGGCCACGATGCCGAGATACGGGCCGCCGTACTGCAGCGGGATGCCGAGGGACTGGCCCTCGCCCGCCGCGATGTCGGCGCCGTAGTCGCCTGGAGGCGCCAGAACGGCGAGGGAGACTGGCTCGATGACGCTGACAAACAGCGCCCCTGCGTCATGCGCCAGACGGCCGATCTGCGGCATGTCCTCCAGCAGCCCAAGGATGTTGGGCTGAGCGGCCACAACGCCCGCAACCGGGTGTTCGGCGTCGGCCAAGAGGAGGGCAAGCGCCGCAAGGTCCGTGGTGCCCGCAAGCGGCCCGCTTGCAACCAGCGGCACTTCGTCAACGCCCAGCCCCGCGCCCTCGGCGTAGGTCTCAAGCGTCTGGCGGTAGTGCGGGTGGACACCGCGACCCACGAGGATCCGGTCCCGCCCCGTGGCGCGACACGTCATGAGCGCTGCTTCAGCGGTGGCGGCGCCGCCGTCGTAGTGCGACGCGGACACGACGTCCATGCGCGTCAGCTCCGCGAGCAGGCTCTGGTACTCGTAGATGCTCTGCAGGGTGCCCTGGGACACCTCGGGCTGGTACGGCGTGTAGGCCGTGTACCACTCACCGCGGAGCAGCATCTGGTCCACCACCGCGGGCGTCCAGTGGCGGTAGGCGCCTGCACCCAGGAAGCTCACAAGATCCGTGCGGTTTCTGGCGGCCAGCGCCTGGAGGCGGGCCGAGAGCTCCAACTCCGGCTCCGGCGGGTCCAGTTTGAGCGGGCCTGAGCGGAGC
The DNA here is from genome assembly GCA_903924005.1 of uncultured Chloroflexota bacterium. Taxonomy (GTDB): domain Bacteria; phylum Chloroflexota; class Limnocylindria; order Limnocylindrales; family CSP1-4; genus CAIXZV01. The sequence continues at coordinate 4,026 of CAIXZV010000127.1, forward strand.
GCCTCTGGGATGTCGTCGAAGAGCCGGTCTACCGAGTCAACGCCGATGGTCTGGAGCATCCGCGACCGGTCATCGGCCGCGTGCGGGCCGTACGGCATTCGTCAGCCCTCGGCGACAACCTGCTCGTACGCAGCGGCGTCGAGCAGCGCACTGATCTCCGCGGCGTCGGATGGCCGCAGGCGGAGCATCCAGCCTGCACCGTACGGGTCGCTGTTGACCAGTTCCGGACTGGCGGTCAGCGCGTCGTTTGCGCCAACAACCTCGCCGCCGATGGGGGCAAAGAGGTCGCTCACGGCCTTGACGCTCTCGACAACGCCAAACGTGACGTGCGCCTTGAGCGCCTTGCCCACTGCGGGCAGCTCGACAAACACGACGTCGCCCAGCTGGTCAGCCGCGAACTGCGTGATCCCGACGACAACCTCGTCGCCTTCAACTCGAACCCACTCGTGATCGCTGGTGTAGCGCAGATCGCCGGGGACCATCAGGCTGGCTCCTTCGTGCTGGCGGGGCGCCGGCCAGGACGGCCGGACACGCGTCGTAGGGCTGTGGTTGGCGACCGGCGCTCAGGCGGGCCGCTTGTAGAACGGCAGCGGCACAACCTCGGCAGCAACCGGGGCACCGCGGATCTCAACTGCAACCATCGTACCGGGATCGGCCTGCGCCGTTGGGACGTACGCCATCGCGATGGCCTGTCCAAGCGTGGGCGACTGCGTGCCCGAGGTGACGATGCCGGCAGGAGCTCCGTCCACAAGGATTGGGTATCCGTGGCGGGCGATGCCTCGCTCGCGCAGCATTAGGCCGACGAGCCGGCGCGAGACGCCGTCACGGCTCACCTTCTCCAGAGCCGCCCGGCCGACGAAGGGTCCGGGCTTGCCTAGCTTCACCACGCGACCGAGGCTGGCCTCATACGGGTTGGTGTCGAGGCCAAGCTCGTTGCCGTAGAGCGGCATCCCGGCCTCAAGCCGCAGGGTGTCGCGGGCGCCGAGGCCAACCGGCACCAGGCCGTCAGCGCGGCCAGCCGCCAACATCGCGTCCCACAGCACACCGGTCTTGTCCACGTCCACGAAGACCTCGTAGCCGTCTTCGCCCGTGTATCCCGTGCGGGCGATCAGCGCGGGCAGCCCGGCAACCACACCTTCGGCGATGCCGTAGTACTTGATGGCGCCCAGGTCCACGCTCGCGAGCGGCTGCAGCATCGCGCCCGACTTCGGGCCTTGGATGGCGACGAGGCCTGTGGCGAGCGAGCGGTCGTCCAGCACCGCTTGGAACCCGGCGATCCGCGCGGCGAGCGCATCAGAGACAACGCGGGCGTTGGAGGCGTTGGCGACCACCATGAACCGCGTCTCGCCAAGCCGGTAGACGATGAGGTCGTCGATGATCCCGCCGTCCTCGTTGCAGATCTGCGCGTACTGCGCCCGGCCGACAGCCAAGGCGGGCGGATCGGTGATCAGCGCGGCGGCAAGCGCGGCGCCAGCGTCCGGCCCCTCAATCACGAGTTCGCCCATGTGCGACAAGTCAAACAGCCCGGCCGCGGATCGGACCGCGCGGTGCTCGTCGATGATCCCGCCGTACTGGATGGGCATCAGCCAGCCCGCGAACTCCACGATCTTGGCGCCAAGCGCCTCATGGCGATCAAGGATCGGCGAGGGCTGCGACATGGGGGCGGGTGTGTCGGTCATGGCTTAGGGGTCTCCAGGCTGGCGGCCGTGCGGGCGACAAGCGCACGCTCGGTCTCAAAGGTGAGCAGGTCGGGAGTTGCGGCGATGTCCACCCAGCGGACCTCGTCAAACTCGTGGTCGTGACGGGTCAGATCGCCCCCGGTCGCCCGCATCACGAAGTAGTGCACGGTCTTGTGGATCCGTGTGGCCTTCTGGACAAAGCTGTACTGGATGGAGCCGGCGGGCCCGATGATCTCAACCTCAAGCCCCGTCTCCTCGGTGACCTCGCGCAGCGCGGTCTCCTCCGTGGTCTCGCCGGGGTGCGGCGTGCCTTTGGGCAAGGTCCAGGTGACGCCATCGCGGTCGCGGCGCCGACGGCCCGCAACGAGTTGTGGCAAGCCGTCCGCGTAGCGGATGACAAGGCCACCAGCGGAGGTGGCGGTCCCCTGCCTCAGGCGCGCCACGCCGGGGCGGCGGAGGTCCGTCGCGGCCCGGCGGCACTGCCGGCCCCCGTCCAGGACACAGGTGAGGAGGCCCGCACGGCAGCGCCGGCCGCGGGCTCAATCACCGGGGAGCGCCAGGGGGCGCGAAGTGCGGCAAGCGGTGCCTGCCCACGCCCGAAGAGCTCGGTTTGGCGTGTGGGCGCAGTGACGAATCCGAAGCCCGGGTGCAGGCCAAGACGCCGCTGACGGGCGCGGGCTGCGGGGTGCGTGTACCGGGCCGGCCACGCTGAGAACCGGACGACGGTGCTTCGGTGCATAGCCGCATCGTACCCCCTCACGCCTCCCCCGCAAGTACGGTACGGAGTCGTGCGGCGGTCTCTGGTGCCAGCACGCCCCGCCGCTGTGCCATGTCGATGTCTCGTTCAACAAGCGCCCTGTACGCGGGCAGCGCGCCGGGGGCACTCGCGGCAAGCGCCGCAGTATGAGCCAGCAAGGTCCCGGCGTCCCCGCGGAGTGCAGGCCCGGTGAGGGCGCCGGCGATCCCCAGCGCAGCCGCATTTGCCACGGTCTGCTCCAGCAGCGGGCGATAAATGCGCAGGGCACCAGCCTCGTCAAGCCCCACGACGGCCGCAATCTCACGGATGACATCCAGGAGCGCGGTGATGCCCCCGGCCGCGAGCACTGCGGCGGCGTGGTAGGCGGCCTTCGTGCCCGGCGGGAGGCGGACCGGGACCCCGCCGATGGCCTCCGCCATGTCGGCCAAGTGAGCCAGCAGGTCCACGTCGCCCTCAATCGCAATCGTTGCGCCGTGGAGCGCGGCCAGCGCCCGGTCAAGGTCAGCAAAGGCCACCAGCGGGTGAAATGCCCCTGCCTGCGAGCCAGCGGCCAGCGCGGGCTCCAGCACCTCGGCGCCAAGCAGACCGCTCGTGTGGATGATCGCCTGCCCTGCAAACAGGTGGAGAGAGGAGGCCAGCGGCCCCACCGCGTCGTCAGGCACGGCGAGGATCACCAGCTCCACGTCGTCCACAAGGGCCGCGGCCTCGGCGAAGGCCCGGACCCCCGGCAGGTGCGCGCGGAAACGCGCCCGACGGCCGGCGTCACGCGAGGCGACTGCCTCCACCGTCCAGCCCGCCCTTGCCAGCGCCACACCCAGCGCCAGACCGACGGGTCCAGCCCCGACGATGCCGGTCACCGGGCGCTCGCCAGGCCCCGAGTGCGTGTGCGGATGGGAATGATCTGAGGCGTGCTCGATCTCGCCGTGGCGATGGCGGACGGCTGGATCAAGATCGATCCCATGCTCGCGGACGGCAGCCAGCCGCTCCCCGTCAGCTTGGGCGCGACGCTCCGCCAGACGCTGCAGGACTTCGTCCGACTCGTCCCAGGGCCTCATCGGCTTTTGGCCCCTCGCCGTCGGCGCGCGCGGTACGCTTCCACCCGACGAGTGTAAGCGAGCGGACCGGCAATGCGGCCGATCCCCGCCCGAGCCGCACAGGACGAAGTCAGAGGTCAACCCCGTGCCCGCCACCAATGCTTTCGGCTCCCGAGCCTCCCTCGGCGCCGGTCTCCCGGACCTGTACAGGCTCTCGGCGCTGGCGAGGTCCGGCCTGACGCTGGGCGTCGATCCTGACCGCATGCCGATGACCCTCAAGATCCTGCTTGAGAATGCCCTGCGCCACGCCGGGGGCGGGATTGTGCGCGAGGCGGACGTGGTGGCGCTCGCGGCCTGGCGCCCAGGCGGATCCACCGAGGCGGAGATCCCCTTCATGCCCTCGCGCGTGATCCTGCAGGACTTCACGGGCGTCCCGGCGGTGGTGGACCTCGCCGCAATGCGCGATGCGATGGCCTCGCTTGGCGGCGACCCGGCCAAGGTGAACCCGCTGGTGCCGGCCGACCTTGTGATTGACCACTCCGTCCAGATTGACGCGTGGGGCGGCGCGGGCTCGTTTGCGTTCAACGTGGGCCGCGAGTACGAGCGCAACGGCGAGCGGTACCAGCTGCTGCGCTGGGCGCAGACCGCGTTTCGCGACCTCCGGGTTGTCCCGCCCGGCACGGGGATCATCCACCAGGTCAACCTGGAGTTCCTTGCCACCGTCATTGCGGACCGCGCGGACGAGGGCGGGCTCGTCGCCTTCCCGGACACACTCGTCGGGACCGACTCCCATACCACCATGATCAACGGCCTGGGCGTCCTTGGCTACGGCGTGGGCGGCATTGAGGCCGAGGCCGTGCTGCTTGGCCAGCCGCTGTACCAGCAGATGCCGCGCATCGTCGGGGTCCGCCTCAAGGGCGAGCTGCCCCAGACCACAACCGCCACAGACCTCGTCCTGACCATCACGGAAATGCTGCGCAAGTTTGGCGTGGTTGGCGCGTTTGTGGAGTTCGCGGGCGACGGGCTCGCCTCGCTGACGCTCGCGGACCGCGCCACGATCGCCAACATGAGCCCCGAGTTTGGCGCCACGTGCACGCTGTTCCCCATCGACGCCGAGACCATCGCGTACCTGCGGCTCACGGGTCGCCCGGCCGCGCGCGTGGAGCTTGTGGAGCGCTACGCAAAGGCACAGGGCATGTGGCGCGAGCCTGGCGCCGCACCCGCATTTGATGCGCACCTGGAGCTTGACCTCTCCACGGTTGTCCCGTCGATGGCCGGGCCGCGCCGTCCGCAGGACCGCGTCGCCCTCGGCGGCGTTGCCGACAACTTCCGCACGGCGTATCCGGCCACCGTGGGCGTCGCGCCCAAGACCATCGAGTCCAAGGGCCAGACCACGCAGATCGGCCACGGCTCAGTCACGATCGCGGCGATCACCTCCTGCACCAACACGTCCAACCCGATGGTCATGGTGGGCGCCGGGCTCCTCGCCCGCAACGCCGTCGCCCGCGGGCTCACGGTCAATCCAACCGTCAAGACGTCGCTGGCGCCCGGCTCCAAGGCTGTCACCGGGTACCTCGAGCGGGCCGGGCTGATCGAGCCGCTGGCGGATCTTGGCTTCGCCCTCGCGGGCTACGGCTGCACCACCTGCATCGGCAACTCAGGCCCGCTTGACGAGCCGGTCGCGAAGGCGATCGAGGCCGACGAGCTGGTTGTGGCTGCGGTCCTCTCGGGCAACCGCAACTTTGAGGGCCGGGTCCACCCGCTCATCAGGGCTTCCTACCTCGCCTCCCCGCCGCTGGTTGTCGCCTACGCGCTGGCCGGCCGCGTGGACGTGGACCTCACCAAGGAGCCCATCGGCACGGGCTCCGACGGGATGCCCGTGATGCTGTCCGACATCTGGCCGACGCCCGCGGAGGTGCGCCAGGTTGTGGGCGACACGATCGACGCGGACCTCTTCCGCTCCACATACGCCTCGGTCTTTGAGGGTGACGAGCGCTGGCAGGCAATCGCCATTCCCGAGGGTGACCGCTACGCGTGGGACGAGGACTCCACCTATATCGCCAACCCGCCATTCTTCCAGGGGCTCACGCCTGAGCCCGCCCCGCTGACCGATATCCGCGGCGCCCGCGTGCTTGCGCTGCTGGGCGACTCAGTCACCACGGACCACATCAGCCCCGCGGGCTCCATCGCCGCGTGGTCGCCCGCCGGCCAGTGGCTGCAAGCCCAGGGCGTGGCCCCGGCGGACTTCAACCAGTACGGCGCACGCCGCGGTCATCACGAGGTGATGATGCGCGGCACGTTTGGCAGCATCCGGCTCAAGAACAAGCTGGTCGATGGCAAGGAGGGGCCGTACACGCTCCGCCTGCCGTCCGGCGAGCAGACGTTCATCTACGACGCCGCCATGGCCTACAAGGCCGAGGGCACGCCGTGCCTGATCATCGCGGGCAAGGAGTATGGCTCCGGGTCCTCACGCGACTGGGCTGCCAAGGGCACCACGCTCCTTGGCGTCCGCGCGGTCATCGCGGAAAGCTATGAGCGGATCCACCGTTCCAACCTCGTGGGGATGGGCGTCCTGCCGCTGCAGTTCCTGCCTGGGGAGAACGCGGCGTCCCTTGGCCTGACCGGCCGTGAGGCGTACACGATTGTGGGCGTCGCTGAACTGGCGCCGCACCAGGTGGTCACGGTCATCGCCCGCTCTGACGATGACGGCTCCGAGCGCTCGTTCCAGGCGATCGCCCGGCTCGACGGCCCAATCGAGGTGGACTACCTCCGTCAGGGAGGCATCCTGCCGGCGGTGCTGCGGCGCCTCGCGCTCAGCTGATCTGGCGCGCCCGGGCCAGGCCCGACGAACCTTCAAAAGACCGACAAAGCCCCCTGCTGGTGCAGGGGGCTTTGTCGCTGCGGTTCCTCGACAGCCCGGGGAGGAGGCCGTGCGGCGAGGGCGTTCGGTCGTGTGACGAACAAGCCTCGGGATGTGTTACGCAGCGCAGCGCCTATTTGCGCAACTGATCAACTGCCGGGAAGACCCGTCAGCGACAGGGTCAGCACGCACTCAGCAGACGAGCCGACGGGGCCGCTCCGGGTTGCGGCCATCGACCCTCCACCGGTCACGCCCGCAAGGGCTCCGGTCCCGCCAATCGTGCGCACCGTCCCCAGGACACGGGACGTCGTGCCGTCCCACGTCGTGGAGCCCACGTAGGTGAAGCCGAGAACGTCGCCGTTTGGGTACGTGAGCGTGACGAAGCCGTCGAATGGGCCGCTGCCCTTGGCGAGGTCAAGCGCCACAAGCATCTCAACCCCAACCGATGTGGATCCCAGCGTGGCCGATCCGGTGATCCGCGTGGTCCCGTACTGGATGGTGGTGTCCGGACCCACCTGGTGAAACCGACTGTCGGCTGCAGCGCTTGTCCCGGTGAAGGTGAGCTTGTAGCTGGTGCCCGTGGGCGCCGGTGCGGCACCCGCGAGTGCGTCGAAGTTTGCATGGCTGGCAAGCCGCCAGGCGCCCGATGACCACACAAACGTGGAGAGGCGCGGCGCCGGACCCGGCGAATACGGCTTCCCGTTGGCGATCCCGGTGACAGTGGCCGTGTACCGAGCAACAAGCAAGCCCCCGTCCTGGGTGGCGGTGATGCGTGACAGGGCATAGCTCTGGATCGTGGGCAGGTTGCCCGCGAGATAGTCCGC